>CAIYYE010000645.1 GCA_903930395.1 uncultured beta proteobacterium | reverse complement strand
GGGCAGCGCTTTCGCTGAAGTTAAAGAAATATGGCGAGGGGAAGGCTGCAATGCCTGCCATGGGAGCGGCTACAAGGGACGCGTCGGCATTTACGAAATCCTGACCCTTGATGATGCACTGCGCGACTGCATTGGCAGTGGTGCCAGCGTTCTTGAAATCAGCCGTCAAGCCAGGGAGCGGGGACTGCGTAACATTGTCCATCACGCCGTTGAACGGGTACAGGCTGGCGCAACTACCCCGGATGAAATTCTTCGGGTTCTCGGCCCGATGACAGGAGAATACTGATATGGATGCTTTTGTTTGGGACACCCGCTTCGAAACCGGCATTCCTCTCGTCGATGCACAGCACAAGCATCTGGTCGAAGCGGTCAATATGCTCGGTAGCGAACTTCTTCTCGGCGATGTATCCGAAGAGCGCTTGCAGGAACTCTTCCGTCGCCTTGCGGAGTATGCCCGGCACCATTTTGCGGACGAAGAAAAAATGATGGGCGAACTGGCCGTCGATCCACGCCACCGCGACGAGCATATAGGCCACCATCGGCAGTTTGTCGAACAACTGGTCAGCCTCTGGAAATCCCGCGCCGCCATCGACAAGCCCGCAGAGGCCGTGCACGGCTTTCTTGCAGCCTGGCTGACCGTACATATTCTCGGCGAAGACCAGGCGATGGCTCGCCAAATGAGCAGCCTGCAAAATGGTCTGACTGCCAGCGCCGCCTTCGAGGCCGAGAAAAAGGCAGAAGATCCGGGAACAGCCATCCTTCTCGGTGCGCTTTCACGGCTCTATGCGCTACTTTCCGACCAAAACCGAACGCTGGCAAAAATAAACGAAAGCCTTGAAGAACGGGTCCAGGATCGTACCGCCGCACTGGCCAGCGCCAACATTCAATTAGCCAACGAACAAAAGGAACTGAAGGAACTGCTGCATAAGGTCGAAGAAGCTCAACAACAACTTCTGCAATCCGAAAAAATGGCCGCCATCGGTCAACTGGCAGCCGGCGTCGCCCACGAAATCAACAACCCTGTCGGCTTTGTCAATTCCAATCTGGGGACACTCAAGTCTTACGTTTCCCAGTTGCTGGACATCATCAGCGCCTACGAAGGGGGCAACCCGGAGGAAATTTCCGCGGCCCGCAAGAAAGCGGATATCGAGTTCCTGCGCGAAGATCTGCCCTCACTGGTCACCGAATCGCAGGAAGGTCTTAACCGGGTCACCAAGATCGTCAAGAACCTGAAAGATTTCTCCCACGTCGACCAGGCCGAAGCGCAGCAATTCGCCGATCTCAACGCGGCCATTGAAAGTACGCTCAATGTGGTCTGGAATGAACTCAAGTACAAGGCGGAAATCGTCCGCGAGCTGGGCGACATCCCGCAAGTCGAATGCATCCCCGCCCAGATCAATCAGGTCATCATGAACCTGCTGGTCAACGCCGCCCAGGCCATCGAAAATCAAGGCAAGATTTTCGTCCGCTCGGGGAGCGAAAACCAGCAAGCCTGGTTCGAAATCGAGGACACCGGGCAGGGCATGAGCGAAGAAGTACGCAACCGCATTTTCGAGCCCTTCTTCACGACCAAGCCGGTAGGCAAGGGAACCGGGCTGGGGCTGTCGATTTCCTACGACATCATCGTCAAGAAACATGGCGGCCACATGGATGTCACCAGCACCCCCGGCCAAGGCACCTGTTTCCGCATCTGGCTGCCGATACAGGGCAAGGCAGCAGCGTAAGTTGATGCCGTCGCGCACATGCAAAAGGCCACTTGCAGTGGCCTTTTGCATTGAATTCATGGTGCGCCCGACACGATTCGAACGTGCGACTTCTACCTTCGGAGGGTAGCACTCTATCCAGCTGAGCTACGGGCGCCGGGGAGGGGCGTATTCTACTACCTGGACAGCCCTGGCGTCCATGGCGCAAAAGGCGTCGTTGCAGGGCTGGCGAAGCCGTCACCGATTTTTTGCCCGGCCGGCAGGGTTGGTGGCTTGAGCGAACCGGTTTGCGGTGCATTCGCTGCCACAAACAACCACTCCGAATAGCGTTTTTTGTTGGCGAAGCCCGTATTGCTCCCCGAAAAGCCGACCAGTTTCATGGGCTGTCGATCCGACAGACTATGCACGCCAATGATTTGGCCGTCGGCCAGGGTTACTGTCCCCCAGCGCTCGTTGCCGGTCATCGGGTCGATGAATATCTTGCGCAGGTAGCGCCGGGGCAGTTTCGTATTGTTGTCGCCGAGCAACTCCTCCAGGCGCTTCGGGAAACGCCCGTTGGCGCCAAAACGTTCCAGCGCGCTCTGATACTGCTCACCGATGAAGAGCAGATCGGCTTCCTTTTCCCGCTGCAGGGTGGTCGACCAGAAATCGCCGACAACGCCGAGCGCCGCCCCCGTGATGGCCACCCACCACAACAGGGCAAGGTAGGTGAAACCGGCCTGCTTACCAGTTCCGGAACGGTGTGCCATCGCTTGCATTGCCTTCGGCCGAACTGAAAATATCGCCCACCGCGCCCTCGGCGCTTCTCGGCGGCACAAGTATCCAGGAGGTGCTGTCATCGACGAGCGGGTCGTTCGGCAGCTTGCGCAGGTATTTCTTCTGGATCAGCTCGTCCAGGCTATCGGGATAACGGCCGTTGTCGCCGTAAAACTTGTCGAGCGCATCGCGCGTCATCGCGAGATTGGACTTGAGAACCGTCTCCTTCGATTTCTCGACGCTCTTGAAATAACGCGGCGCGGCGATGGTCAGCAGCAGGGCAACAATCGACAGGACGACAACCAGTTCGATCAGCGTGAAACCGAGCCAGGATGCGCGAGAGGGACGACGGGAAAATTTCACCATTTTCGGTACGGAACCCCATTCAAACCAGTCGCGGGCGAGCGCGAATAGACGTCAAAAACATCGCCATCATCCCGCGGTGCCTCGGGAGGACTCCGGTAGCTGCGCCGCCCCCAGGAGGCATCGGGCGAAACGGTCGGATCGCTGTTCATCGGATCCCTGGGGATCCGGCGCAGAAAGTAGATCTTGCGGTCCTTGTTCGGACTCTTGGCATCCACCACGCCGTCGGCCAGGATGGCCAGGTTGGGCGGATAGCCCGAACTGTCGACCTCGCTGGCGATCTTTTTTTCATCGACGGCTTTCTTGTAGGCATCGAGTGCCCCGCGTATCTGCCGCAGCGCCTCGCGCAGGTCGCGCTCCTTGCTGCGCTGGACGGCGAGTTCGGCCATGGGGAAAACCATGGTCGCCAGCAGGGCGACGATGGCCACCGTCACGATCAGTTCGATAAACGTGAATCCCGCGAAATGGCGCGGGAGTCTCAGCCGATTCATCGTTTGATCAAATCAATCTGATGGGCCGGCGGGCTGACCACCAGCAGGCCTTTTTGATCGTTGCCGACGGCCACAAACGAGGTCGGCGTCAGGGCCGACTTGCCGGGCGCAATCACCTTGAACTGGGCAACGGCGAGCGCACCGCCGGTCGTCGCCAGATTGTTGCCTTCCATTTGCAGAACGCCGAAGACCTGACCAGCACTCGGCTCGAATTCGCCTTTGAAGGTCGACTTGGCCGTCGACGGCTTGCCGAAGTTGCCTTCGATCACTTTAAGGGGCTGCAATTTATCCGTGTCATAGCGCAAGGCAAAACTCGCAGCGTTGACGCCCTTGTCGACGGCCGGGAAATCGATGGCGACAGAAATGGTATCGCCCACTCTGGCATTGGCCGGCGCCAGTATGCGCGGACGCAAGGTGCCGACCGGCGCGCTTGCCTGCGG
>CAIYYE010000644.1 GCA_903930395.1 uncultured beta proteobacterium | reverse complement strand
GCTGCGACCCGGCCACCGGCGGGATCATGCGCTTTGCCAAATAAGGCTTTCTCAGCCTGGCAGCAGGCGCGTCACGACGAACTGGCGGCGCCCGAAAGCTGGCTCGGGCTGGCCGGACGGTTCTGGCTGGCGCCGGGTGCCAACCGGGTCGGCAGCGGTGCCGATGCGCTGGTTTGTCTGCCCGATGGGCCGGCGCATCTGGGCGATCTGTTCTGGCAGGATAGGCAATTGAGCTGGCATCCGGTGGGCAGTGCAGCCCGTGAATTGCACACCGACAGCCTTGGTCCGCCAAGCGTGGTCGAGGCGGGCGACTGGGCATTTTTTGTCGTCGACCGCGAGGGCCGTCTGGCCGTGCGTCTGCGCGACCGTGCCTGGGCGGCAAAGGCGCCGTTTGCCGGGCTGGACTATTTCGATTTTTCGACGGAATGGCAGATCGCGGCCGACTGGCAGGCGCTGTCACCGCCCTTGAGCATGGAAGTGCCGAATGTCAGTGGTGACCTGAAAACAGTCGAGGTGGCGTATCAGGCGGTGTTTGAGGTGGCTGGCCAGGCGGTGACCTTGTTGCCGATGGCCGTTGGCGAACACGAAGTGTTCTTCGTTTTCCGCGACCGGACGAGCGGCAAGGAAAGTTACGGCGCCGGTCGTTTCCTGAAAACGGCACCGGCTATCGACGGCAGGATCGTTCTCGATTTCAACCGCGCCTACAACCCGCCCTGCGCCTTCACGCCCTTCGCCACCTGCCCGCTGCCGCCGCCGGAAAACTGGTTGCCGTTTCCGGTGACGGCCGGGGAGCAGACATACCGATCAGGCGACTGAGTCCAGCGCTTTCCTGAAGTTGTCGACGGTTTGCGTCGGGTTGTGCAGTTTTTCCAGCCCGAACAGACCGAGGCGGAAGGTGCGGAAATCAGCCGGTTCATCGCATTGCAGCGGTACGCCGGCAGCCGTCTGGATGCCCTGGGCGATGAATTTCTTGCCCGTGTGAATGTCCGGGTCGGTGGTGTAGCTGACCACCACGCCAGGCGCCTCGAAGCCTTCAGCGGCGACGCTGGGGAAGCCCTTGGCGACGAGCAGTTCGCGGATGCGCAGGCCGAGTTCGATCTGCTCCTGGCAGACTTTCTCGAAGCCATAGGCTTCGGTTTCCAGCATGACGTCGCGCAGGGTCGCCAGCGCATCGGTCGGCATCGTCGCGTGATAGGCATGGCCGCCGTTTTCGAAGGCTTCCATGATCTGCAGCCATTTCTTGAGGTCGCAGGCGAAGCTGGTGCTGCTCGTTGCATCGATGTGGGCGCGGGCGCGCTCGCCGAGGGCGACCATGGCGCAGCAGGGCGAAGCGCTCCAGCCTTTCTGCGGGGCGCTGATCAGCACGTCGACATTGTTGGCGACCATGTCCACCCAGACCGTGCCGGAGGCGATGCAGTCGAGCACGAACATCCCGTCGACCGAACGCACGGCTTCGCCGACAGCCCTCAGGTAGCCGTCTGGCAGGATCATGCCGGACGAGGTTTCGACGTGCGGCGCGAAGACGACTTCGGGCCGCTGCTCGCGAATGGCGGCGACGACTTCTTCAATCGGCGCCGGGGCAAAGGGCGCCTGGGCGCCGCTGCCGACCTGGCGAGCCTTGAGAACGATGCTTTCGGCCGGGATGCGGCCCATGTCGAAAATCTGCGTCCAGCGGAAACTGAACCAGCCATTGCGGATGACCAGAACCTTGCGGTTGGTCGCGAATTGGCGGGCGACGGACTCCATGCCGTAGGTGCCGCTGCCCGGCACGATGATGGCGGCCTTGGCGTTGTAAACCTTCTTCATCAGGCGCGAGATGTCCTTCATCACGCCCTGGAAGCGCTGCGACATGTGGTTCAGGGCACGGTCGGTGTACACCACCGAGTATTCGAGCAGGCCTTCGGGATCGGGTTGCGGCAACAATGCGGGCACTGGATATCTCCGGTTGAACAATATTTTTGAGAGCATACCTGCAAGCCCTGTTGGCGCGCTAGTCAGACGCCGCTCATTGCGCCACACTGGCGGAAATCCAGCCGTCGAGGAGTCGCCATGAACACGCCCCAACTGCCGTCCTATCTCTCCAGGGAAAATATCGGTCCCTGGCATATTTTTCTGCAGCAGGTCGAACAGGTGGCTTCACTGCTCGACAAGTCCCTGTTGCCTTGGGTGGACACCCTGCGCCATCCCAAGCGCTCGCTCATCGTCGATGTGCCGATTCGCCGCGACAATGGCGTGGTCGAGCATTTCGAGGGCTACCGCGTGCATCACAACACCTCGCGCGGGCCGGGCAAGGGGGGCATCCGCTTTCATCAGGATGTGACCCTCTCGGAAGTCATGGCGCTGGCCGGCTGGATGACGATCAAGAACGCCGTGGTCAATGTCCCCTTCGGTGGCGCCAAGGGCGGGGTGCGCGTCGATCCGCGCCAGCTCTCGCTGTCCGAAGTGGAAGGCCTGACCCGGCGCTATACCAGCGAGATCAGCGCGATGATCGGGCCGGACAAGGACATCCCGGCGCCGGACATGAATACCAACGCCCAGGTCATGGCCTGGATGATGGATACCTACTCGATGGGCGAGGGGCGCACGGTGACCGGCGTCGTCACCGGCAAGCCGGTCTCGCTCGGTGGTTCGCTCGGTCGCTCCGATGCGACGGGGCGAGGCGTTTTCGTCACGGCGCGCGAGGCCGGGCGTCGCCTGAACGTGCCTATCGAAGGGGCGCGGGTGATTGTCCAGGGCTTCGGCAATGTCGGCGAGGCGAGCGCCCGCATCTTTGCCCAGAACGGCGCCCGGGTCATCGCCATCCAGGATGTCAGCGGCACGGTCTATCACGAAGCCGGTCTCGATATCGTCGCCCTCAAGGCCTATCTGAGCGAGCACAAGACCCTGCTTGGCGCGCCCGGCACCGAGACGATCAGCAACGATGACTTCTGGGCGATACCCTGCGATTTCCTTGTGCCGGCCGCGCTCGAATCGCAGATCAACCGCTACAACGCCGAACGCATCGCCGCCCGCATCATCGTCGAAGGCGCCAACGGCCCGACGACGCCGGAAGCCGATGTCATCCTCGCCGAGCGTGGCATTACCGTGGTGCCAGACGTACTGGCCAATGCCGGGGGCGTTACCGTCAGTTATTTTGAGTGGGTGCAGGACTTCTCGAGCTTCTTCTGGACCGAGGATGAAATCTACAGCCGCCTCGAGCGCATCATGTCGGAAGCCTTCAACGCCATCTGGCAGATGGCCGCCGACCGCAAAATGCCGCTCCGTTCGGCCGCTTTCGTGATCGGCTGCAGCCGGGTGCTCGAAGCACGGGCGACGCGCGGGCTGTATCCCTGATCAGGGCCAGGCGCCGCAGGGAAGGGTCTGAATGGTTCCCGCGGCTGTGTGGCCCGATCGGGCTATTGTCCGGGGTGGGGTGTGTGACTAGACTGAATTACACCCCGCCATCAAGGAGCCCTCCCATGAAAAAATATCTTGCCATCGCTGCACTGCTTAGCGCCCCGGCCTTCGCCACGGCTGCCACCAATCTTGTCGTAAACGGTAGCTTCGAGAGCTATCCGGTGACGAATGGAGACTGGACCATATATACGACTCCCAATGGCTG
>CAIYYE010000643.1 GCA_903930395.1 uncultured beta proteobacterium | reverse complement strand
GTCCAGAAAGCCTCGTACTTCCCCCGGTACGAGGCTTTCGCCTTTTCGGGATCGGGTTTCGGCTATCCTTGCGGCCATCGTATCTGCCGCCCGACCCGCATGCCAAAAAGACGAAAAAATAAACTTGCCCGCGTCATTCATCCGTCGCCCGGCCCCCTGCCCCTGCGACTCGCCCCGCTTTACGTCGATAAATTGCTGGTTTTCAGCGATGCCAGCCAGAAAAGACAGGGCGGGCTGGCAGCCGTGTTGTTTGCCACCCCGGCAAGCGAAGCGCTGATTGAAACCCGTTCGGTTCCCATCACCGGCAGCAACGAGCTCGAACTGCAGGCCGCAATCTTTGCTTTGGAACAGGCGCAGCGACATTTTCCAGACCGACCGTTCGCCCTGTTTTCGGACAACCATGATGCGGTGCTGCGCCTCAATCGCGGCAAGACCGAAGGCCTGGTGCAAGATGCGGAATTAAGGCAGCGACTCGAAGGCTCCGGCATTGCCGATTCACTGAGCAAGGCCACCATCTGCTGGATCAAGGGGCATGGCAGTTGCCGGGGTAACATCCTGGCCGATCAACACGCGGCCGAAGCCGCACGCTAAACAAACAACCTTTCCCGCCAACGCATCTCACCGGATGCCAGCCAGTAGTCTGCTATGCAGGTAAGCGGCCCGCCGACTTCGGATGGCTGGTAAGCCATCAGGCTGAGCCGCTCGATCCGGCAAATCGTTCGGTTACCCGCCGGAAAATCCGCCAGCCGCGCCCCCACCTCGCCCACCGGCCACGCCCCGCCATACAGACCGACCGTGACGTGCGGTACATAGTCGCCGTGGAGCCGCGCCTGGCCATCCACGGCAAGGCAGCGGCGCACATCGGCTATCCGACCCTCCGGATCGACGATACCGAGAAAAGGCGCCGAGGAAAAACTCCCCAGGCAGCCGATTTCAACAGCGAAAGCCGGTAACTGCGCCCGGCTCAGGGCCGCACATTGGCGCTCCAGCAGATCCGATGAAAATTCGTCATCACGTATCGGCGCGGCCGCCGGAAAGCCACACAGATCGAGCGTGACATGAGGCTGCCGACAATAGCCGGCTAGCAGCCAGTGCGCCAGATGATCTCCGGCCAGCGCTACCTGCGCCCTGACTACGGGAAAATCCACATCAAGCGCCCAGAAGACATAGGGCGAACGCCCCAGATGCCACTCGGGAAAATCCCGGCGGACATTGCACACCGTCTGCGCGCCTTCGATCAGATTTTCCGACACTTCGCCTGCTTTCCTCTCATCGCCGCCCAAGCCCCTCGCTCACATGCAAGAGATGCACCTCGTGGCCCCATTTTTGCATAAAGCAGCTTCGCTCCCGGAAAAAGCAGCCGTTTTGTCATCAACCCGACAACTATTGGCCTGCATTCCCGGCGTACTGACCACGTATCGAGGAAGCCATGGCCGATCAGCAACCCACCTGCCGCTACTTCACCAGCTACAGCGGTGCCAGACTGCCCCTGAAGCTCGTCGGCGAACTCGCCGAAGGCGACATGCGCAATCGCAACACCTACTTTCGCGGCAGTTTCAACGCGACAGCGCAGTTGATCAGCTGTGAAAAAGTCGTCTATGGCGAAATCGAATTCCGCCACAGCTATCGTTACCACCCCGATGGCAAGCTTGCCCACGCCGAGATCGACGATGGCAGCGGCGACACCAGCGTACTCGACTATCCCGCCTGAGCCAGGCGCCCAATCCACCTTCCCCAGCAACCACCATCAGGAGAATAGATGTCCATCGTACCCATCAAGGCATTTTCCGAAAAAGCCAAGACTGACGCTGTCCTCAAAGAGGCCCTCAAGGCCTGCCAGAAAATCAAGGAACTGCGCGCCCTTGCCCAGGAGCAAGGCTTCGTCATCGAAGAAAACTCCCTCTACCCGCCGAACGAGCCCCAATTCACCGAGGACCAACTCTCCGAACGGCTGGTCAAGGCCTTGTTGCGAGTCTGATCTGTAGCAAATGCACCAAGACAAAGGCCGGGTTTCCCCGGCCTTTGTTCATTTGGCAATAGCGACCCTCAGGTCAGCAAATCAGGCCTTCTTGTGCGTCGCCAGACGGGTCCAGGTGTCGACCACAGTGTCCGGATTCAGCGAGATGCTGTTGATGCCCTGATCCATGAGCCATTCAGCCAGATCCGGGTGGTCGGAGGGGCCCTGGCCGCAGATGCCGATGTACTTGCCGGCCTTGTTGGCCGAGGAAATGGCCATGGCGAGCAGCATCTTGACGGCCGGGTCGCGTTCGTCGAAGAGGTTGGCGACGAGGCCGGAGTCGCGGTCGAGGCCGAGCGTGAGCTGGGTCAGGTCGTTGGAGCCGATCGAGAAGCCGTCGAAGATCTTGAGGAAATCGTCGGCCAGCAAGGCGTTGGACGGGATTTCGCACATCATGATCAGCTTGAGGTCGTGTTCGCCCTGCTTCAAGCCATGCTCGGCCAGCAGATCGACAACGGCCTGGCCTTCGCCGACGGTACGCACGAAGGGCACCATCAGTTGCACGTTGGTCAGGCCCATTTCTTCGCGGACCTTCTTCATGGCGCGGCATTCCATCTCGAAACAGTCGCGGAAGGACTGGGCGATGTAACGCGAGGCACCGCGGAAGCCGAGCATCGGGTTTTCTTCTTCCGGCTCGTAGAGCTCGCCGCCGAGCAGCTTGCGGTACTCGTTGGACTTGAAGTCAGAGAGACGGACGATGACCGGGTTCGGCCAGAAGGCGGCGGCGATGGTGGAGACGCCTTCGACCAGCTTTTCGACGAAGAATTCCTTGGGCGAGGCGTAGCCACGGGCGCGGCGCTTGATTTCCTCGCGCTTCGACGACGGCAGACGCTCGACGTCGAGGATGGCCTTGGGGTGGATGCCGATGACGTTGTTGATGATGAATTCGACGCGGGCGAGACCGACGCCGGCGTTTGGCAGCTGGGCGAACTCGAAGGCGAGTTCGGGGTTGCCGACGTTCATCATGACCTTGACCGGGACATCGGGCATGGCGGTGATGTCGCGCGAGGAGATTTCGTAATCGAGCTTGCCGCGATAGACGTGGCCGGTATCGCCTTCGGTACAGGAGGCCGTGACGATTTCGCCTTCGGTCAGCGTTTCGGTCGCGTCGCCACAGCCGACGATGGCCGGGATGCCCAGTTCGCGGGCGATGATGGCGGCGTGACAGGTGCGGCCGCCACGGTTGGTGACGATGGCGGAAGCGCGCTTCATGACCGGTTCCCAGTTCGGATCGGTCATGTCGGCGACGAGCACGTCACCCGGCCTGACCTGGTCCATTTCCTTCGGGTCCTTGACGATGCGGACCGGGCCGACACCGATCTTCTGGCCGATGGCACGACCGGAGGCGAGCACCTTGGAGAACTGCTTGAGCTTGAACTTCTCGACCTTGCCGGCACCGGCCTGCGACTGCACGGTTTCCGGACGGGCTTGCAGGATATACAGCTTGCCGTCGATACCGTCCTTGCCCCACTCGATGTCCATCGGACGACCGTAGTGCTTTT
>CAIYYE010000642.1 GCA_903930395.1 uncultured beta proteobacterium | reverse complement strand
TGCCTGTTTTCTCAGGTTCAACGTTTGATTCCATCCTCACGGAGTTACCATGACTTACTCCTTCACCGAGAAGAAACGCATCCGCAAGAGCTTCGCCAAGCGCGCCAGCGTGCTTGACGTCCCTTACTTGTTGGCGACCCAGCTGCAGTCTTTCAAGGATTTCCTGCAAGACGAAGTCGCTCCAGAACGGCGTAAAAACGAAGGCTTGCAGGCTGCATTCACTTCCATTTTCCCGATCGTTTCGCATTCTGGCAACGCGCGCCTCGAGTTCGTCAGCTATGTGCTGGGCGAGCCGGCCTTTGATGTGACCGAGTGCCAGCAGCGCGGCCTGACCTTTGCGTCGTCCCTGCGCGCCAAGGTACGCCTGGTCATCATGGATCGCGAAGCGCCGGATACCGTGAAGGAAGTCAAGGAGCAGGAAGTCTACATGGGCGAAATGCCCCTGATGACGACCAACGGTTCCTTCGTGATCAACGGGACGGAACGTGTCATCGTTTCCCAGCTGCATCGTTCGCCGGGTGTCTTCTTCGAGCATGACCGGGGCAAGACCCACAGTTCGGGCAAGCTGCTCTTCTCGGCTCGCGTCATTCCTTACCGTGGCTCGTGGCTGGACTTCGAATTCGATCCCAAGGACACCTTGTTCTTCCGTGTCGACCGTCGTCGCAAGATGCCGGTTACCACGCTGCTCAAGGCCATCGGCATGTCGGTCGAGGAAATCCTGTCGCAGTTCTTCGAATTCGACACATTCCTGCTGTCCAAGGACAAGGTCGAGTTCACGCTGGTTCCTGAGCGTCTGCGTGGCGAAGTTGCCCGTTTCGATTTCGTTGGTCCCGATGGCAAGGTCATCGTCGCCAAGGACAAGCGCATCACGGCCAAGCACATTCGTGATATCGGCGCCGCTGCCATCAAGCAGATCGCCGTGCCGGACGAATTCCTGGTCGGCCGCGTCATCGCCAGGAATACCATCGACAAGGCTACGGGCGAAGTGGTCGCCAATGCCAACGATGAAATCACCGAAACCCTGCTCGCCAAGTTGCGCGAAGCCGAAATCACCACGATCGAAACGCTGTACACCAACGAACTCGATCGCGGCTCTTTCATCTCGAACACCCTGCGCGCCGATGAAACGGCGACCCGTCAGGCTGCCCGCGTCGCCATCTACCGCATGATGCGTCCGGGCGAGCCGCCGACGGAAGAGGCTGTTGAAATCCTCTTCAACGGCCTGTTCTATTCGGACGAGCGCTACGACCTGTCCGGCGTCGGCCGCATGAAATTCAATCGTCGTCTGGCCCGTCCTGACGTCATCGAATACAAGCTCATGCTCAAGGGCCTGGCCTCCAAGGCTGAAGCCGCACTGAAGAATCTGGCTGAAGCCTCCGGTTTTGCCCTGTCTGCCATCCAGGATCTGGTTGCGCTGATGCCCTTTGGCGCCCGCGCCATGGTGGAAAACGTCACGCAGGCTGAAGCCGAAGCGCTGGCTGCCAAGATCAAGCCGCTCGGCGCCAATATCGAAGTCCGCGAACAGCTCACCCTGTCGCCGCGCGACATCGTCGAAGTCATCAAGATTCTCGTCGAGCTGCGCAATGGCCGTGGCGAAATCGACGACATCGACCACCTCGGCAATCGCCGCGTGCGTTCCGTCGGTGAACTGGCCGAGAACCAGTTCCGCGCCGGTCTGGTTCGCGTCGAACGTGCCGTCAAGGAACGTCTGTCGCAAGCTGAATCCGACAACCTGATGCCGCACGACCTGATCAATGCCAAGCCGATCAGCGCCGCCATCAAGGAATTCTTTGGTTCCAGCCAGCTTTCGCAGTTCATGGACCAAACCAATCCGCTGTCAGAAATCACCCACAAGCGCCGTGTTTCGGCCCTTGGCCCGGGCGGTTTGACCCGCGAACGTGCTGGCTTCGAAGTGCGCGACGTGCATCCGACCCACTACGGTCGCGTTTGCCCGATCGAAACGCCGGAAGGTCCGAACATCGGTCTGATCAATTCGCTGGCCCTGTTTGCCCGCGTGAACAGCTACGGTTTCATCGAGACTGCCTACCGCAAGGTCGTTGATAGCCAGGTGACCGATCAGATCGAATACCTGTCAGCCATTGAAGAAGGCAACTACGTCGTCGCCCAGGCCAATGCCTCGCTGGTCGATGGCCGCCTCTCCGACGATCTGGTGACCTGCCGTGAAAAGGGCGAAACCATTCTCGCCGAGCCTTCACGCGTCCAGTACATGGACGTGGCGCCGGGCCAGATCGTTTCCGTCGCTGCCTCGCTGATTCCCTTCCTTGAGCATGATGACGCGAACCGCGCACTGATGGGCGCCAACATGCAGCGCCAGGCTGTGCCTTGCCTGCGTCCGGAAAAGCCGCTGGTCGGTACCGGCATCGAGCGCACCGTTGCAGTCGACTCCGGCACGGCCGTGGTTGCCCTGCGCGGCGGCAAGGTCGACTATGTCGATGCGGCACGCGTCGTGGTCCGGGTCAATGACAACGAAGCCATTGCCGGTGAAGTCGGCGTCGATATCTACAATCTGGTCAAGTACACCCGTTCCAACCAGAACACCAACATCAACCAACGTCCGCTCGTGCGGGTGGGCGATCACATCGCCAAGGGTGATGTGGTGGCCGACGGCGCCTCGACCGACAAGGGCGAACTGGCCCTTGGTCAGAACATGCTGATCGCCTTCATGCCGTGGAACGGCTACAACTTCGAAGACTCGATCCTGATCTCCGAACGCGTCGTTGCCGAAGACCGCTACACCTCGATCCACATCGAGGAACTGACGGTCGTCGCCCGCGACACCAAGCTCGGTCCTGAAGAAATCACCCGCGACATCGCTTCGCTCGGTGAGTCGCAGCTCTCCCGTCTGGATGACTCCGGCATCGTTTATATCGGCGCTGAAGTCGAAGCCGCTGATGTGCTGGTCGGCAAGGTCACGCCCAAGGGCGAAACCCAGCTGACGCCGGAAGAAAAGCTGCTGCGCGCCATCTTCGGTGAAAAGGCTTCCGACGTTAAGGACACCTCGCTGCGCGTACCCTCGGGCATCGCCGGTACGGTTATCGACGTCCAGGTCTTCACCCGCGAAGGCATCGAGCGCGACAAGCGTGCCCAGTCGATCATCGACGAGCACCTGCGTCACTACAAGCTTGATCTCGCCGACCAGATGCGCATCGTCGAACGTGACGCCTTCGCCCGTGTCGAGCGTCTGATCCTTGGCAAGAAGGCCAATGGCGGTCCGAAGAAGCTGGCCAAGGGCGCTGTCCTCGAGAAGTCCTACCTCGACGGCATGGACCCGCACCACTGGTTCGACATTCGCCTGGCCGATGACGAAGCTGCCCAGCAGCTCGAACAGGTCAAGGATGGCCTGGAACAAGCCCGCAAGGACTTCGACATTGCCTTCGAAGGCAAGCGCAAGAAGTTGACCCAGGGCGACGAACTGCCGCCGGGCGTACAGAAGATGGTCAAGGTCTATGTCGCCGTCAAGCGTCGTCTGCAGCCGGGTGACAAGATGGCCGGTCGTCACGGTAACAAGGGTGTGGTGTCCCGCATCCTGCCGGTCGAAGACATGCCGCACATGGCTGATGGCAGCCCGGTCGACATCGTGCTGAACCCGCTCGGCGTGCCGTCACGGATGAACGTCGGTCAGATTCTCGAAGTTCACCTCGGCCTCGCCGCCAAGGGCCTCGGTCACAAGATCGGTGCCATGCTGCGCGCCCAGTCAAGTGCCAAGGAAGTTCGCGGTTTCCTCGACCAGATCTATAACTCGAGCGGCAAGGCCGAAAACCTCGAGGAACTGAACGATACCGAAGTCATCGAAATGGCCGGTAACCTGGTCAATGGCGTGCCCTTCGCAACGCCGGTGTTCGACGGCGCCAAGGAAGAGGAAATCAAGGCCATGCTGGCCATGGCCGGCATGCCTTCCTCGGGCCAGATGACCTTGTTCGACGGTCGTACCGGCGAGGCATTCGAGCGTCAGGTGACGGTTGGCTACATGCACTACCTGAAGCTGCATCACCTGGTTGATGACAAGATGCACGCCCGTTCGACCGGCCCGTACTCGCTCGTTACCCAGCAGCCGCTGGGCGGCAAGGCGCAGTTCGGTGGCCAGCGCTTCGGTGAAATGGAAGTGTGGGCGCTCGAAGCCTACGGCGCATCGTATGTGCTGCAGGAAATGCTGACCGTGAAGTCCGATGACGTGAATGGTCGTACCAAGGTGTACGAAAACATCGTCAAGGGCGAGCACAGGATCGATGCCGGCATGCCGGAATC
>CAIYYE010000641.1 GCA_903930395.1 uncultured beta proteobacterium | reverse complement strand
GCGCTTCATCTTCGCCAGCCTGGCCTCGCCGGGCCGCGACATCAAGTTCGACCTCAACCGCTGCGATGGCTACCGCAATTTCTGCAACAAGCTGTGGAATGCCACCCGTTTCGTGCTGATGAACGTCGAAGGCCACGACCTGGCCCTTGAGCATCAACAAAACAGCCCTGCCTGTGGCGGCTCCGCCCCGCTTGAGTTCAGCTTCGCCGACCGCTGGATCGTCAGCCAATTGCAGCGCGTCGAGCAGGAAGTCGAGCAGCACTTCACCGACTACCGTTTCGACCTCGTTGCCCAGACCATCTACAAGTTCATCTGGGACGAGTTCTGCGACTGGTACCTGGAAATCGCCAAGGTCGAAGTCCAGACCGGCAACGATGCCCAACAGCGCGGCGCCCGCCGGACACTCGTACGTACGCTGGAAGCCATCCTGCGCCTGGCCCATCCGCTCATCCCCTTCATCACCGAAGAACTGTGGCAGACCGTGGCGCCGATTGCCGGCCGCAAGACGCACGACTCGATCATGCTTGCCGCCTATCCGCGCGCCGAGGAATACAAGATCGATGCCGCCTCGGAAGCCAAGGTCGAGCGCCTCAAGGCCCTGGCCTACGCGACGCGCAACCTGCGCGGCGAGATGAACGTCTCGCCCGCCCTGCGCATGCCGCTGCTGGTCGCCGGTGGCGGCGCCGAGATTTCCGAGTTCGCAGCCATCCTGCAAGCTCTGGGTAAGCTCTCCGAGGTACAAATCGTAGACGACATGCCGGCCGATGCCATGGCACCGGTCGCCGTGGTCGGTGAAACCCGCCTCATGCTGAAAGTGGAAATCGATGTCGCCGCCGAACGCGTGCGTCTGGCCAAGGAAATCGAAAAGCTGGAAAAGCAGATTGCCAGCGCTCAGGGCAAACTCAGCAACGAAAGTTTCGTTGCGCGTGCTCCGGCTGCCGTCATCGAACAGGAAAAACAGCGGGTCGCCGATTTCACGGCGACGCTGGAACAACTCAAACCCCAGCTTGCCAAGCTGGGTTAAAAAAAGGAATCACATGGTTCAGGACAAACGCGGCTTGCTCGCCCAGATATTCATTGCACTGATGATTTTTTCGGCGCTGGTCGGCGCCTGGAGCGTCGCTTTCATGATTGCCTGGCCGAAGGACAAGACCGATGTCTGGAAGCCCGAATTCCGCGTGGTCGCGGTCTGCGCCAACAAGGAACCCTGCGGCTTCGCCTACAAGGATCTGGCCGATGCCAAGGCGAAAGGACTCTTCACCTCTCTGACGCCGACCGAGCCGGCCGGAGATATCCAAGAAGAACAGAACTGGCTCAAGTGGAAGAACGAAAACGGCGTTTTCGAGGTCAAGGCATCGTCCTGGCACTTCCAGACGACGATCCGCTACACGGTCGAAAACGACGTGCCCATCCTGCTCGACTACCAGGACATCGACGTCCCGCGGGCCTTCTATTACGGCATCGCTGCCGGCCTGTTCTCGTTGCTGGGTCTCTACCTGCGCCGGCTGCGCGGCTGACCTTCACCGGCCTGGTCGCAACTCGACGCGAACCAGGCCGCGCAACGCGTTACCCAGCCAGAACCCGCCGGCAAGATCATCGGGCCACAAAACGGCTTCCCGCGCTTTGCCGGTTGCCAGCAAATGGGCACGCAAGACGCCAGGCAAGGCGCCGCTGGCCAATGGGGGCGTCAGCAACACGTCGTCGCGCTCGACAAAGATAGTGCTGCGCGCACCCTCGGCAAGCTCACCGCGCTCATTCAAAAACACCAGATCAAAAACCGGCGAATCAGCCGGCAGGCTGCGCAAGGCGGCATCATAAAGCGGCCGGACCGTTGTCTTGTGGCGACGCAGCACATCACGAGAATCTATCGCTTGTTCGGCCATGGCAGCAAGGCGCAGTCCGGGCGGCGCGCTATCGAAGGCCACCGCCTCGACGTCGATGGCGCCAGCCTTGTCGAGCGTCACGCGAACACGCCAGGTTCCCCTGGATGGTTGCCGTCCCAGTTCGCTGAGCAACAATGGCTCGTCGAGCGGAAAACCGAAATACGCTGCCGAGCGTTTCAGACGGCTCAGATGCCCAGCCCACATCGGATAGACCCCGCCATCCCGGCGCAGGGTTTCGATCAATTTCAGACCCGGATCGCAGTCGCGCAGAAATCGCGACTTGAGCAGGCACTCCTGCCATTCGGCCGCCGGCTGCGAATCGGCGACAATGCCGCTCCCCAGGCCCAGTCGGCCATGCCCATCGGTACCGAGGTCCAACGTGCGGATCGCCACATTGAGCCGGAAATCACCATCCGGCGCCAGCCAGCCCAGGGCCCCCGTATAGATGCCGCGCTCGCTGCTTTCCAGCTCGGCCGCAATCTGCATGGCGCGAATCTTCGGCGCTCCGGTAATCGAGCCGCAGGGAAAAAGGGCGCGCAGGATTTCGCCAAAACTTCGTCCGCCCACATTGGCCGAAACTTCCGACACCATCTGCCACAGGGTCGGATAGGCTTCGATGTCGAACAGGCGATCGACGACAACACTGCCCGGATCGGCAACACGACCCAGGTCGTTGCGCAGCAGATCGACGATCATGAGGTTTTCCGCGCAATCCTTGGCCGAATGGCGGAGTTGATCGGGTGGCGCACTGCGCGGCGCCGTGCCTTTCATCGGCCGAGTCACCAGGCGGTCGGCGCGGCGCTCGACAAACAGTTCGGGCGACAACGAGACCAGACCCTGCCTGGCATCCCCGACGAAGCCGCCGTAGCGGACGGGCTGCTGCTCACGCAAGCGTGCATAGAGCGCCAGCGGCGGACCAAACCAGTCGAATTCGAGCGGAAAAGTGAAATTGACCTGGTAACAGTCGCCGTCGAGAATCAGGCTCTTTATCCGATTTACGGCTTTGATGTAGGTGTCTTCATTGATGCCCGGCCGCAAGTCACCGACGCCGGCAGATTGCTCGCGAAATACGTGCAAGCAGCTTTGAGCCTCATCCGGGGTCAGGGAGTTCCGCTCCGCGAAGCGCCAGAAGCGCGCCAGCGCTCGCCCATCCGGCTGCCATCCGGGCGGTGCCGATTTGGGCTCGAGCAAATAACCCAGTTCATAATCGAGGCTGACCACCGTCCATTGCGGCTTTTCCTGCAATGCCTGCAAGACAGCAGCCAGCGATTCTGCATCGCTGACCTCAAGACAATCAATCAGGCCGGCAAAACGCCAAGCGGCAGGTTCGCCCGCCGGCGCCCGCCTGTCTTCAAAAAATGCGGTGAAATCCGGGTTTATTTGCGCTTCAGGTAAAACTCGAAGACGCGATTTTCTTCCTTTTGCGCGACCAGTTCATTCCCGGTCTGCTTGGCAAAGGCCGGGAAATCCTTGAGCGAGCCGGGATCGGTCGCCAGCACACGGAGAACCTTGCCTGACTCCATTTCAGCCAGCGTCTTCTTGGTACGGAGGATGGGCAGCGGGCAGTTCAGCCCCTTGACGTCGAGATCGCGATCAAATTCCATGATTTTCAGCTTGATGGATTGGAAGCCCTATTTTACATCTACCAATTGCGCTTTTCCTTGAGTTCATCGGTCAGGCGTTGCTTCATTTCGCGCAAACGCGCATCGATTGAAGACATCTCGAAGAAATTGGCATCGCCCGCCTTTTGCGCCAGCTGCAGTTGCTCAACCGCTCCCGCCGTCTGGCCCTGGAGGATGAAGACCTCGGCCAAGGCCCGATGCTGCATCCCTTTTTTGCCCAGGCCGGCGTAACTTTCAGCGCGCAACTTGTGAAAGCGGACATCATCCGGCATGTTGCCCAACTGCGCCTCGGCGAAGCGGAGCGACTCATCGTAGCGACGCGCACCGCTCAAGGCTGCGCCATAACCATAAAGCAGGCCCTGATTAAGCGGATAGCGGACCATCGCATCTCGATAGACCTTGAGGCCACCGCTGACGTCACCCTGGGCAAGCCGGATATCAGCCCGCAAATGCTCCAGCATCGGCGCGTAAACCTTGAGGCGGCGTATGGAATCGATTTCCCGTTCGGCCCCGAGCCAATCGCGATTACGATATAGCGCGAAGGCCAGCCCAAAGCGAATCGCCGGCTCGGAAGCAAATTTCCTCTCCCGCAGCAGTTTCTCCAGATCCTTCACCGCATCACCCGGCGTGCCTTGCATGGCGCGCAGCTTGGCCCGCACCAATTGAAAGTCGACGCTGTCTGCCACCTGGTGATAAGGCACCCCCTGCTCACGGTTTTGCATGTCAGTGAGCCGTTCGCCGCTCAGCGGATGCGTACGCAGGTAAGCCGTTGCATTGTTCTCGTACAGTCGAACTGACTTTTGCAGCCGCTCGAAAAACACACCCATGCCGCGCACATCGAATCCGGCCTTGCGCAGAATGTCGAAACCCTGGCGGTCGGCCTCGCGCTCGAAATCGCGTGAAAAAGCCAGTTGGGCCGAAATCGCCCCGGCCTGCGTCGTGGCAATGGCCGCACCCGCCATCTGCCCACTTGAGCGAGCAGCAAGCAAGGCCAGGCCCATGGCGACCATCGAGGCCATGCCGATCTGTTTGGACTGGAAGACCTGACGTGCAATATGGCGCTGCGTCACATGCGAAATTTCGTGCCCGAGCACACCCGCCAGTTCGGATTCCGTCTGAGCCGAAATAATGAGCCCGGTATGTACCCCGATGTAGCCGCCGGGCATGGCAAAGGCGTTGATATTCGGGTCGTTGATCGTAAAAAAATAAAAACCGAAACCGGGATCGTTGCTGACCGCCGCCAGGCGATTTCCCAACTGATTGAGATAGGCCTCGATATCGGCATCGTCGAGATACGACGGTTCGCGCCAGCGAATTTCATGCATGATCTGCTGGCCGATTTTCTTCTCGGTGCCCAGGGACAGGTCGTTGCTGGCCACATCGCCCAATTCCGGCAATTCATCGGCCCCCGCAGGT
This sequence comes from uncultured beta proteobacterium, assembly GCA_903930395.1. Taxonomy (GTDB): domain Bacteria; phylum Pseudomonadota; class Gammaproteobacteria; order Burkholderiales; family Rhodocyclaceae; genus Azonexus. The sequence continues at coordinate 1,318 of CAIYYE010000641.1, read as the reverse complement.
GGCAAAGCCAAAGCAAGGGCTAGGACGGCAGCGATGAATCGTTGGCTCGGGTGCATGGTGCTATGATACCGCAGCCTCGAAAACAGCCCTTCCGGCGCATCGTAACCAATCGTAAATCCCGTGACCCACCAGACCCTGACTCATTTCGACAGCACCGGCCAGGCCCACATGGTCGACGTCGGCGCCAAGGCCGAAACCGCCCGTGTCGCCCGCGCCGCCGGCAGCATTTTCATGAAGCCCGAAACCCTGGCGCTGATTCGCTCAGGTTCGGCCAGGAAAGGCGATGTCCTGGGCATTGCCCGGATTGCCGCCATTCAGGCAGCGAAGCGGACGGGCGATCTGATTCCCCTGTGCCACCCGATTGCCCTGACGCGCGTCACCGCCGATTTTGCTATCGATGAAGCGCAAAGCGCCGTCCATTGCGAAGTCGTGTCCGAATGTTTCGGCCGCACCGGTGTCGAAATGGAAGCGCTCACTGCAACGTCGGTCGGACTGCTGACCATTTACGACATGTGCAAGGCCGTCGACCGTGGCATGCGTATCGATAACGTTCGCCTGCTGGAAAAATCCGGCGGCAAATCCGGCCACTGGGTCGCTGAATAAAGCACCAAACATGTCCGAACTGCGCAGAAAACTTCTCAAAGGCAGCGTCTCGGCAGCACTGCTGTCGCCCCTCATCGGCACCGGACTGCTCACGCCAGGCCGTGTGCTGGCCGCCGAGTGGAACAAGAACGCCTTCACCGCACGCCACGTCAATGATGCCCTGAAGGCATACGGTAGCGCCAATGCGACTGAATCACGCGACATCGTCATCAGCGCTCCCGAGATCGCAGAAAACGGAGCCAAGGTTGAAGTCGAGATCACGAGCAATGTGCCCAATACACGCAGCCTGGCCATCTTCGTCGACAAGAACCCGATGCCGCTGTGTTCGGCTATCGAATTCTCCGGGCCTGTCCTGCCTTATGTCAAAGCCCAGCTCAAGATGGCTGAAACGACGCGTGTCAGAGCTGTGGCCAGGACGGCCGACGGCAAGTCCTACATTGCCTTCCGCGAGGTCAAGGTGACGCTCGGCGGATGCGGAGGCTGAACATGGCAGAACAGATCAAGATTCGCGCCCAGAACCAGGGTGAAGTCACCGACATTCGCATTCTCTTGCAGCACCCGATGGAAACTGGGCAGCGCAAGGATGACAAGGGGCAGACCTTTGCGCCGAACTTCATTCAGACGTTTTCGGTCAGCCTCAACGGAAAAATCATCATCGACGGACAACTGAATACGTCGATTTCGAAAAACCCGCTATTTGCCTTCAAGGCCCGCG
>CAIYYE010000640.1 GCA_903930395.1 uncultured beta proteobacterium | reverse complement strand
TCCTGAAGCAAGGCGAAATCACCGGTCCGACCACGGCCGAAGCGGAAATCGTCACCGATGATCAGATGACGCAACTGGCAACCACGGACCAGCACCTGCTCGATGAACTCGTCGGCCGACAAGCCGGCAAAGCCGGCGTTGAATGGGCATATCATGGCCTGGCGGGCACCGCACTCAGACAGCAACTCAAGTTTTTCACGCAGCGTCGTCAGGCGGGCCGGAGCCGAAGCCGGGGCAAAAAATTCGCGCGGATGCGGCTCGAAGGTCAGCACGGTGGGCGCCAACTGGCTCTGCGCGGCGACCTGGGCCAGGCGTTTGACCAGCGCCGCATGCCCAAGGTGCACACCATCGAAATTGCCGATGGCGAGCACAACCGGAGCAGGAACGGGACGCGAATGACCGCGAAAGACGCGCATAAGAAAATTGGCAGGAAAAACATTGAATTATAACGATTCAAGGCACCCGGCGGATACCGGAAGATGCGGGAAGATGCTTTGCCACAACGGGCGCCGGATGTGCGCTGAAACACTGCAAACGGCTTTTGGCTATAATTCGCTAGCTTACCCACCTTATTCCGAGCAAATTCGATGCTTGAACTGATCAATCATGTCGTACAAATCTCGGCGCGTCGCGACCGCACGGAGATTAACTCGGCCATGGTTGATGCCCTGCTTGACCTCTTCCACCCGCAAAGCCTGACCATCTACCGCTGTTATTCCGGCAACAAGAAGGCCATGGTTTTTGCCTGTGCGGGTTATGGTGCCCATGGTCAGTTCCTGCGCAATGCCTACCTGCCGGACCACCGCTTCTGCCAGTCGATTGAACGCGATCCGCTGCTCAACCGTTGCCGCAAGGAACTCTCGGCCGTCATCGACTTTCTCGACGACGGCATGCACCGCATCATTTTTCCGGTCATTCGGCTCAATGAACCAATCTACCTGATCGAGCTGCTGCTTTCCGACGAGTTCTCGGCCGATCAACGCGTCACGCTGATGGGGCTGATCGAGTATTTCGGCAACCACATCTCGCTGCTCGATTATGGCGAAGCCGATACCCTCACCGGCTTGGCCAGCCGCAAGACCTTCGACAAGCACCTTTTCGAACTGCTCGGCAAGGCAGCCAGCGACGAGATGCTGAGCGGCCCGGAAAGCCGTCGTCGGGGCACAGCCGGCAGCAGCCACTGGCTGGCCGTTTGCGACATCGACCATTTCAAGAACGTCAATGACAGCTTCGGCCACCTGATCGGCGACGAGGTGCTGATCATGCTCAGTCAGGAAATGCGCCGCTCTTTCCGCTTCGACGATCAGTTGTTCCGTTTTGGCGGCGAGGAATTCATCGCCCTGCTCCAGCCCACCGATGAGCAATTCGCCATCGCGACGCTGGAACGCTTCCGGACCAATGTCGAGAACCAGGTCTTTAGCCGGGTCGGCCGCATTACCGTCAGCATCGGTTTCAGCGCGCTGAAGCCCCACGACACCCCGACCGATGTCATCGACCGGGCCGACGAAGCCTTGTATTACGCCAAACGCCACGGCCGGAACCGGGTCGACTGCTACGAAAAGCTGGTCGCCTCCGGCGACGTCGCCGTCAAGGAAATCGCCAAGGGCGAAGTCGAGCTGTTCTGACCGGTCACCCTTGATTTCCCGAGACAATTTTCGCCAGGACATCAATGGCCTCAGGGCCTTGGCTGTACTCGCCGTCGTTTTTTATCACTTCCGGATCGCCGGCTTCGCGGGCGGCTTCGTCGGCGTAGACATCTTTTTTGTCATCTCTGGTTTCCTGATGACGAAAATCATCCTCTCGGCGTATGCCGCCGGCCGCTTTTCGCTGAGCGGCTTTTATCTCGCCCGCGCCAAGCGCATCGTGCCCGCCCTGCTCGTCATGGTCGCCCTGCTGCTTATCGTCGCCTGGTTCCTGCCGCTGACGCCGTATGAATACAAACAGTTGGCGAAACATGCTCGGGATAGTGCACTTTTCGTCTCGAACCACACCTACGCTCGGGAGGCCGGCTATTTTGCGGCCGCCTCGCATGAAAAATGGCTCTTGCACACCTGGTCGCTATCGGTCGAATGGCAGTTCTACCTGCTACTCCCGATACTCTTTCTGGCCTTCCAGAAAATCCGTGCTGGTGCCAACGCCAGATACCTGCTGCTGGCGATCCTGATCGCCTCATTCGTCGCCTGTGTCGCACCTTTCGGTTTCCGCACGGAAACCACCTTTTTCCTCCTGCCGTTCCGCGCCTGGGAACTGGTCGCCGGGGGCCTGACCTATCTGTTCACCGAGCAACGCCGCCTGCCACAACGCGTCGCCAGCGGCATGGCGTGGACCAGCGTGCTTGCCCTCGTGCTTGGCGCCATGCAGTTATCGTCGGCCGAAGCCTGGCCCGGCTGGCGCACACTGCTACCGATTGTCGCCAGTTGCCTGATCATCGCTGCCCGCCACGACAGCAATCCGCTGCTCGCCAACCGGGCAGCACAGTGGATCGGCTTGCGCTCCTATTCGATCTACCTGTGGCACTGGCCCTTTGTTGTTGCCCTCGGCCTTTACGGCTGGCAGGACAATCCTTGGGCGATCATGGCAGCCCTCGCCGTCACCCTGGCGGCCGGCGCACTCTCTTACCAGTTCGTCGAAATTCCAGCCCGGATGCGCTCAGTAGGTGTTCGCCCATCCCGACTCTGGCTGGCCTTCGCTGCCGCCTTTGCCGGCGTGGCGGCGCCCGCCGCCTGGCTCCAGGGACAAGATTTCCTGCCCCAGCGAACGCAGGCCCAGACCACCCAGGCCTACCTGACCGACCTTCCGCCTTTTGATGGCACTGCAAGCGCCGCCTGTTTTGACGGATCCTTGCCGGACGGCTGCCAATACGGCAAGGGGCCTGTCGGCGCCATCATGATTGGCGACAGCCATGCCGGTGTCACCGCCTCCGCCCTGTCACGGATTACGGCCGAGCACGGCCAGGCGACGCAACTGTGGAGCAAAGGGGCCTGCATGACAGTGCTCGGCATTCACAGCATCGACCGGACGGAGGGGGCGCGCTGCATGGACTTCAATCAGCGGATGTTTGACCGGCTGAGCGAGGGGAAAAACACGCTGCCCGTCGTCATCGTCAACCGCGCCTCACTCTACCCGTTCGGTCAGCTTCCTACCGAAACCCATTTGCACGGCAGGCCACAGGCCGTCCTGCCCGGCATTCCAGCGCACGATCAGGCAGCGTTTCTGGCCGACTATCGCCAGCGTTTCATTGACACGGCGTGCCGCTACGCCAAAGACAATCGACGTCTTTTTTACATGCTACCGATTCCCGAATTCACCGTGAATATTCCCAACACCCTGGCGCGCAGCCTGATGCGCTCGGGTCCGCCCGCCCGCGACATCACGATGCCCCTGGCCGAGTATTACCAGCGCAACGAATATGTCATCGCGGCACTCAAGGAAGCGAATGCGCGTTGCAGCGTTCAACTGCTGGATCCAGTGCCCTACCTTTGTGACACGGAAAAATGCTTTGGCTCGCAGGACGGGCAGCCGCTCTACACCGACAACAACCACATCAATGAACGCGGCCGCCAGAAGCTGGCGCCGATGTTCAGGGCACTCCTCGCGCCCCGGCCTTAACCGAGCAAGGCCAGCCTGGACTTCGGTCCCGGCGGATGCTTGATGAAGTATTGCCGTATGCCGCGCACCATCGCTCCGGCCAGCTTTTCCTGGTAGGCATCGTCGTTGAGGCGGGCTTCTTCTTCCGGGTTGGAAATGAAGGCGGTTTCGATCAGGGCTGAAGGAATATCCGGCGCCTTGAGCACGGCAAAGCCAGCCTGTTCGACATGAGCCTTGTGCAGCGTATTGATCGTACCCAGTTCACCGAGCAGGTACTTGCCCAGTTTCAGGCTGTCGTTGATCGTCCCGGTCTGCGACAGGTCGAGCAAGGTGCGGGCGAGGAACATGTCCTTGCTGGACAGATTGACGCCGCCGATCAGGTCGGCCTGGTTTTCCTTCTGGGCGAGCAGGCGGGCCTGGGTGCTCGAGGCGCCTTTTTCGGACAGTACGAACACCGACGACCCCCTGGCGTCCGGCCTGATCCACGCATCGGCATGGATAGACAGGAAGAGATCGGACTGAACGCGGCGGGCTTTCTGGACACGCATCTGCAGCGGCACGAAGAAATCGGAATCGCGGGTCAGCACGGCGCGCATGTTGGGCTCGGCGTCGATGCGCGCCTTGAGGCGACGGGCGACTTCGAGCGTGACGGTCTTTTCGTAGGTACCGGCCTTGCCGATGGCACCGGGATCCTCGCCGCCATGGCCTGGATCAAGGGTGATGGTGACCATGCGGTCGACAATCGGCTTGCCGGATTTCTTGCTGGTCTGGATATCCGGCGCCTCGACGGCCTTCTCGGCTTTCTTGGCGGCCGACTCATCCAGCTGCTTGTCGGCAATCTGGAAATCCTGTTCGTTCTTCAGCGGCTCTAGCGCATCCTTGCGTCCTTCGAGCAGCGCCATCATCGGGTCGGGGGGATTGACCGGGTAAACGTCAAGGACCAGCCGCCGGCCGTATTCCCCGGCCGGCTCGAGAGTAAACACCTGCGGATTGACCTTGCCCTTGAGTTCCATGACCAGACGGACAACACCGGGCTTGAAGCGGCCGGCGCGCAGCAATTTGATATTCGGGTCGTCGGTCGCCACCTTGCGGGCGAGGCTGTCGAGGACGCTGTTGAATTCGACGCCTTCGATGTCGACCACGAGGCGGTCCGGATTTTCAACCGTGAAATGCGTGAATTTGAAGGGTGCGTCGTGTTCGAGCGTGACGCGGGTGTAATCGGCGGCCGGCCAGATGCGCACGGCGAGGATGGATGGCAACCTGGCAGCGGCGCCGGCCAGCGGCGTCAGCGAAAGAATCAGCGAGGCGCCGGCGTACCTGAGGAGTTGTCGGCGCCCATGGCTGGGATGAGCGCGTTCAGACATGCCTGCCCTTGCGGTGTATCTGCCACGGCTTCGACGAAACGCCCGAGACCTGCATGATGAAGGCGCAGCCGCAGGTCTGGCGACGGAAGGCAGCCTTGAGCACGTTGCGGCCACTCGACCAGACAGATTGCAGAGTCATTAAAGTATTCATCAAAGCCCGCATCGAAAAACTCCTCTGGGGACTCGAAACGATAAAAATCAAAGTGATATAAGTATAAGCTCGAAATTACGTAAACTTCAACCAGTGAATAGGTCGGGCTTTTCACCGGGCCGCGGTGACCGAGCGCCCGAATCATGGCTCGCGACAGCGTTGTCTTGCCCGCGCCGAGGTCGCCTTCAAGAAAAATGACCAGCCCCGGTCGCAACAGCGGGGCCAGCGTTTCACCCAGATGCTGGGTCGCAGCCTCGTCGGGCAAGGTGAAAACGGCGGTAACATCGGGGCTATGCACGATCAGGACTCCACAGTGGATTACGCGGCGCTCAAGGAAAAAATCCGCGAGGCCGGCCAGAAACTCGGCTTTGCTGCCGTCGGTGTGGCGCAGGCCAAGCCCGGCCCCGCCGTTGAAAAGATGCGGGAATGGCTGGCCGCCGGTCGCCACGGCGAAATGGATTATATGGCGCGCCATGCCGAATTGCGCGCCGACCCGCAGCAACTGCATCCGGGAACAATCACCGTGATCAGCGCTGCCATCGACTATCTGCCGCATACAAAAATCGTCGACCAGCCAGGCCAGGCGGCGATTTCACGTTATGCCCAGGGACGCGACTATCACAAGCTGATCCGCTCCCGCCTGCAAAAGCTGGCCGATGCCATTACCGAATTGACCGGCCCGTTCGGCTACCGGGCATTTTCCGATTCCGCCCCGGTCATGGAAGTCGAATTCGCCCGTCAGGCCGGCCTCGGCTGGCGCGGCAAGCACACGCTGCTGCTCTCGAAGCAAGGCTCATGGCGTTTCCTCGGCGACATCTACACCGATCTGCCGCTGCCGCCCGATGCGCCTGTCGAGGAACACTGCGGCACCTGCACGGCCTGCCTCGACGCCTGCCCGACCGGGGCCATCGTCGCCCCCTATCAGGTCGACGCCCGGCGCTGCATCAGCTACCTGACCATAGAACTGGCCGGCGCCATTCCCGAGGAATTCCGTCCGTTGATCGGCAACCGCATCTACGGCTGCGACGACTGCCAGTTGTGCTGCCCGTGGAACCGCTTTGCACAGATCGGCGACGCGGAGTTTTCGCCGCGCCACGGGCTGGACACGGCAACGTTAATTGACCTGTTCGCGTGGACGGAAGCGGAATTCGATCGCCGGCTGGCAGGCAATCCGATTCGTCGCATCGGACATCAGCGCTGGTTGCGCAATATCGCCGTGGCGCTGGGCAATGGAGCGTCTACGGCCAAGGCGAAAGAAGCCCTGCAAATGCAATCCGGCCATCCATCGGCCTTGGTCCGTGAACATATCGAGTGGGCGCTGGCAAAACTCGACGCAGCGCCAGACGCCTGAGCCTATCCGCTCAACGGGCCACTGGCCGCCCGGCATCGATGCACCACTCGCTCCACGAACCGGCGTAGAGGCTAGAGCCAGGCAGACCGGCGATTTCCATGGCCACCATGTTCAGGCAGGCCGAAACGCCCGAGCCGCATTGATGGACGACCAGATCGGGCGGTGAACCGGCGAGGATGGCCAGCCACTCGGCGCGCAAGTCGGCGGCGGGCTTGAAACGGCCGTCCGGCAGCAGGTTGTCCCTGAAAAAACGATTCACCGCACCGGGGATATGGCCACCGACCGGATCGATGGTCTCATTTTCGCCACGGAAACGGTCCGGGCCACGCGCATCGACCAGATGCATGTGCGGTGTATCGATGCGCTCCAGCACAAAGGCGGCGTCAACCAGGCCGGGCCGCGGCCGGGCGACAAAGTTCTGTGCCATCAGCGTCGGCTCCACGCTCGTCAGCGCCCCACCCGCCGCCTGCCAGGCCTGCAGGCCACCGTCGAGCAGCGCCACGCGTTCATGCCCCAGCCAGCGCAATAGCCACCACAGGCGGCCGGCGATCATCCCCTGGGCGTCATCGTAGACCACCACCTGGGTATGGCTGGCAATGCCGATCCCACCCAGCCGCAAGGCCAGCTTTTCGACCTCGGGCAGGGGGTGACGACCATTCGTACCGTTCATTGCCCCGGACAGGTCGCGGTCGCAATGCAGGAACACGGCGCCGGGGATATGGCCTGCACCATAGGCCCGCTCGCCATACGCCGTGTCCGCCAACTGGTGGCGGACATCGACCACCAGCCAGTCGGGGTCGTCAAGATGCGACCGCAAGGTCGCCACATCAAGCAGCGTGGTGTAGCTCATGCCGATTCAGGCCAGCCAGGCTTTCGCTTCATCGCCATTGGCAAAGACTTCGACATCGGCATTGACGAAGGTCTGCGACAACCAGGCACTCCACGTCACCCACTGACTGTCGGTAACCACCGCCACACGCTTGAAATCATTGGCATGGGCGCGCGAAAACTTGATTTCTTCCCAGGCCACATCGAGCGTCAGGCCGGCCATCTGGCTCAGGTCGAAACAAAGATCGACCGGGCCTTCAAACTGGACCTTGAAATTGACGACTTCCTCGAACTCCTTGTAATCGGCCAAGGTAAATTCGCCGAACACGGCCACGCTGACAAGGTTCGGTTTGTGGTCGATGACGATCATGTTTTTGCTCCTGGTAGTTAGTTATTAGTTGTTAGTCGGTAGTTATTAGCTAAAAAACCAGCGGCTCACGACTAACAACTAGTCTAATCCTGTTCCACCGGGCTGGCGCGGGAAAAGTGCGTCGCCGCAATGCCGGAGAGGATGATCAGGCCGATCGCCGCCCACGCCGAGGCATCCAGAACCTCGCCCCAGAAGGCCATGCCGAAGAGGCTGGAAAAGATCACCGTACTGTAGGCCAGGGCCGCCGACATCAGGGTTTTGCCACGGGTATAGGCCCGTGTCATGGCCAGTTGGGCAACCGTGGCAAAGCAGGCGACGCCGAGCAGGAGCAGGCCGCTGCGCAGCTCGACGGGATGGATATCGCTGAACAGCAGCCAGCTGCCGGCACCGACCGAGGAAACCAGCGAAAAATAAAAGACCGTGCGCATTTCCGGCTCGCCACGCGCCCCGAGTTCGCGCACGCTGAAATAGGCCATGCCAGCCATGACGCCGGAACCGAGGCCAATCAGGCCACCCACCAGCTGATCAGCGTGCAGGGTCGGCTTGAGAAGCAGGACGACGCCGACCAGCCCGAGCGCCAGCGCGCCCATCATGCCCTTGCGTAGTTGCATGCCGGCGAAGCCGAGATAGAGCGCGAGAAAAATCGCCGAGGTGTAATTGAGCGTCACCGCCGTCGCCAGCGGCAGCAGCGTGATGGCATAGAAGTAGGCGAACAGCGCCATGAAACCAACGGCGCCACGCGTCACCTGCCAGCGCAGATGCGGCGTCGCCAGCGGCACACCACGCAGACGAACCAGGCCGAACATGATGAGCAGCGAGATGAAGCTGCGGTAAAACGTGATTTCCACCGCCGAATGGGTCTGCGCCGCAAACTTGACGCAAACGCCCATGCAGGCGAACAGGAAACTGGCGGCGATCATCCACAGGGATTGCATGAAATATCGCCGCCGCTTGACCGCTCAGCGCGTCTCGATGGCCGACTGCATGATCCGCCGGTAGAACTCGTGGAAATGCTGCATGCCATCTTCCATCGGGCTCTGGTACGGCCCGACCTCGTTGCGCCCTTCCTTCATCAACGCGTAGCGGCCGCGGTCCATGCGTTCGCCGATGTCGTCGTCCTCGATGGCGGTTTCCATGTAGGCGGCGCGTTCGGCTTCGATGAAATCGCGCTCGAAATCGACGATGTCTTCCGGGTAGTAGAACTCGACGACATTCAGCGTCTTGTTCACGCCTTGCGGAATCAGCGTCGACACGACCAGCACGTGCGGATACCACTCGACCATGATGTTCGGAAAATAGGTCAGCCAGATGGCGCCATGTTCCGGCGTCTTGCCTTCGGCCCCGTAGATGTCGCGAACCGCCTTCTGCCAGCGCTCATACGCCTTGGAGCCGGATTTCTGCAGCGAGGTGATGCCAACGCGCTGGACCGAATACCAATCACCGAACTGCCAGGTCAGATCGTCGCAGGTGACGAAATTGCCGAGGCCTGGATGGTAGGGCGCAACGTGATAATCCTCCAGATAGACCTCGATGAAGGTCTTCCAGTTGTAGTTGCACTCGTGCATCTCGACGTGGTCGAGCTTGTAACCCGTGAAATCCAGTTCCGGCGCGACCTTCATGCCGGCCAGGTCGGCATTGGCCGACCGCGGACCCTTGAAGAGCAGACCG
>CAIYYE010000639.1 GCA_903930395.1 uncultured beta proteobacterium | reverse complement strand
CATGCTGTCATCCGGTGCCATGCGCGGCGATGCCCAGCGCTGCCAGGAGGCAGGCATTGCCGGCTTTTTCTCCAAACCCATTTCGCTCGACGAGTTGCATGCTGCGCTCGGGCGATTGTTCGACCATGCTCCGGCCACCAGCAGCCCGGCCGAGAAGGCGCTGCTCACCCGTCACTCCATGCGCGAAGCTGAACGCCCACTCAAGGTACTGCTCGTCGAAGATCATCCGACCAACCAGAAACTGGCCCTCGGCCTGCTCGGCAAGTGGGGACACGAAGCGACGCTGGCCAACAATGGACAGGAAGCACTCGACATACTGTCCAAGAGTTCTTTTGACGTGATCCTGATGGACATGCAGATGCCGGTGATGGGCGGTATCGAAGCAACGCAACGAATTCGCAGCAGGGAGGCCGAGCAACAGCTACCCCGCACGCCTATCATTGCGATGACAGCGGCCGCCATGCAGGATGACCGCGATGCGTGCCTGGCAGCCGGGATGGACGACTACCTGACGAAACCGATCAGGGTCAAGGAGTTGCAGGAAAAACTTGGCGCCATTGGCGGAAACCCCTGATTCGAAGCCGAAATTCTTCGTCCCCCGGATGACACAAGGTAAACTGGCGGCTTCTCCGGGTTAGTCGTGGTCATGCTGCGGCATGGCCCGCATACCGCCACTATTTCCTGCCCCATGACCCCATCGAACAACCTGCAAAAGCTGCGCAAATATCTGGAAGGCCGTACCGGCAAAGCGATCATCGACTACAACATGATCGAGGCGGGCGATACGGTCCTCGTCTGTCTTTCGGGTGGCAAGGACTCCTACACGCTGCTCGCCATGCTGATGGCGCTGCAGCAGCGGGCGCCGGTCAAGTTTCGCCTGATCGCGATGAATCTCGATCAGAAACAGCCCGGTTTTCCAGCCGATATCCTGCCCCGCTATTTCGAATCGATAGGCATCGAGTACCGGATCGTTGAAGCGGACACCTATTCGGTGGTCAAGGAAAAGATCCCGGAAGGAAAGACCACCTGTTCGCTCTGTTCGCGCCTGCGTCGCGGCATCATTTATCGGACGGCAAAGGAACTCGGCGCCAACAAGATCGCCCTCGGCCATCACCGCGACGATATGGTGCATACGCTCTTCCTCAACCTGCTCTTTGGCGGCAAGCTCAAGGCCATGCCCCCGAAACTTGTCACCGACGACAAGGCTCATGTCGTGATTCGGCCGCTCGCCTACTGTGCCGAGTCGGATATCGCCAAGTTCGCCCGCGGCATGGAATTCCCGATCATCCCCTGCAATCTCTGCGGCTCGCAGGACAATCTGCAGCGCCAGAAAATCCGCGAAATGATGCAGGATTGGGACAGGCGCTTCCCCGGACGCACCGAATCAGTGTTCACTGCTATGCAGAATGTCGTGCCCTCTCATCTGGCCGATGGCGACTTGTTCGATTTTCGCAATCTGACGCTGGACACGCCTATCGAAGAGGGGGATATTGCATTCGACACGCCGGAGTTACCGATCAGCGGCACAATCCAGATATGCCTTTCGTCTTAATGCTTTAGCGCCACGATCAACATATAATTCGTGGTCAATTTTTTCTTGAAATTCCTCTAGCCGATGACCGCCTCGCAACGAAAACTGATCGTGATGTTTGCCGATGTCTCCGGCAGCACCGCGCTGTTCGAGCGCCTTGGCGACAAAGAGGCCATGCATGCGGTGGAGCGCTGCCTCAAGCGCATGAAGCGATCGATAGACGGCTACAAGGGAAAAACCATCGAGGTCGTTGGCGACGAGTTGCTGGCCACCTTTCAGACGGCCGAAGACGCCTGTCAGGCAGCCATCGACATGCAGGAGCGGATTGCCGATCTGCCCCCGGTTTCCGGGCTTAAACTGACGGTTCGCATCGGCCTGCACTACGGTGAAGTGGCCGACGAAGGAAATAAACTGACCGGTTCGGCCATCACCACGACCGCCCGCATTACGGGTATTGCCAAGCGGGAACAGATTGTTTGCAGCGCTGCCCTCGTCGAACAATTGGCCGAACCCAGCTTCATTTCTCCCGATCCTGCCCCGGAACTGGGTAGCGTCCCGGAAAACGGCCAGGCTTTGTCCTTGTACAAGATCAACTGGCCCAGCTATCAGGGCGTCAGCGCCAGCTCGGTACATTCGATCTTTGGCCCGAACTCCGCCCCCCAAACACTTGGTCGCCTCTGCATACGCCATCGCGGCAAGGCCTATCTGGTTGACGACAAGTCGCCCGTATTGACCATCGGCCGCGATCTTGGCTGCAAACTGATCATTGATGACCGCAAGGCATCGCGGCAACATGCCCGGCTGGAACGCCGTGATGACGGCTGCTATCTCGTGGACACCAGCACCAATGGCTGCTTCGTCACACTATCCGGTCGCCAGGAAATCATGGTTCATCGCCATGAAATCAATCTCGAAAAACAGGGTCTGATCAGTTTCGGCAACCCGGCAAGCGAACCCCAGGCCGAAATCGTCGAGTTCGAGTACCTGTAGGTCAACGAAAATCGGCCATCCGAGGATGGCCGATTTCTCCGTCGCGCGATCTTACTTGGCTGCTGCGTCAGCCGAACACTTCTTCATGAAGCTGTTCTTGGCGGCACCGGCCAGTTTCTTTTCCTTGGCGGTCGCGGCGCAGGCGGCATTTTCCGTGGCTGCACCGGCGTCCTTCGTACACTTCTTCATGAAGCTGTTCTTCGCAGCACCTGCCAGTTTCTTCTCGGCGGCCTTGGTGGCGCAGTCGTCAGCGGCGTAGGCAGTCGTCGCAGCAAATGCAACAATCAACAGAGCAATCAGTTTCTTCATTGGGTATCCCCTAAATTAGGTTGAGAAGCCAGGGCACTATGTGACATTCATGCATCATCGTCAAGCATCGTGCGCTGCTGGCGATCCATGAAGTCCTGCATGCTGTCTATCCCGCGCAGCTGAAGAATCGTGTTGCGAACGGCAGCCTCGAGCAAGACCGCGAGATTGCGTCCGGCAGCAACGGGAATGACCACCTTGCGGATCGGCACACCCAGCACCTCGTGGGTCTGGGCATCGAGCGGCAAACGCGGCGCATCGACTGCCGTTGATGTTTTTTGCAGATGAACAATCAGCTTCAGTTTCATCTTGCGACGCGAGGCTGTTTCGCCAAAAATCGTCCGGATATTTAGGAGGCCGAGTCCGCGCACCTCGAGAAAATCGCGCAACATGCCCGGGCAGCGGCCCTCGATGGTGGTCGGCGCAATTCTGGCCATTTCGACCACATCGTCAGCGACCAGGCCGTGGCCCCGGGAGATCAACTCCAATGCCAATTCCGACTTGCCGACCCCGGAATCTCCTGTGATCAGGACGCCCATCCCGAGAACATCCATGAACACACCATGGAGATTCACGGTATCAGCCAGACGTGCCGACAGGTAAATGCGCAGCAGATCGATGATGGCCGAACAGGGCTTGGGTGAAGAAATCAGCGGGGTCGTGAATTGCGTACAGGTTTCGACCACCAGCGGTGGCGGCGACAAGCCGTCGGCAACGATGACGGCGGGCGGCTGCGCGCCCAGGAGGTCTCCGAGCATCTGGGCGAAACGGCGTTCGCCAATGCGCATGGCCCACTCGTATTCAGCCAAGCCGAGAACCTGCAGGCGTTCCGGGTGGATGATATTGATGTGGCCAACGAGATCGGCACCATAGTTGTTGGAGCCCTTGATCTCGATGCGCCGATCAGCATCGGGCACGACATTCCAGTTCAACAACAGCTTCTCGCGGTT
>CAIYYE010000638.1 GCA_903930395.1 uncultured beta proteobacterium | reverse complement strand
CCGCGAAATGGGGTAGCCCAGGCCATAAAGCACGTTCTCGGCGACGTAGGACACGGCCATCTTCATCGGCAGCGTGAGTGCATCAACAAAGGTTCCGGGTAGCGGAATCATGAAGAACAGGAAGAATATCGGGAACCAGGCGGCCCGCAGGGCAGCCCAGCCACGCAGGATCAGCAGCAGGCTGGAAACGACGACAATTTGCGAGCTGACTTCAAAGAACTGGATATCCTGCGAGCGGCCAATGACATAAAGCAGCAAGCCGATCACAAATAATGTCCAGCCGGACTTGCTGGCCGGCCTGGTGGGCAATTCGTGAATGACGAGGCGTTTTTGCCAGAACAGCCACAGCGCCACGCCGAGGATGATAGGGCCGTGAGCCTGTGCCTCGGTTGCCCAGATCGTACGGGCAAGATCGACCCAGGTTGGAATATAGAGGGCAATGAGACAAAAGAAGATGGGAAACCATTCCGCCATGGCCAGACTGCGGTCTTGAACGGACATTTCCGACGTCTTCATGGGCTGATGTGTCATCGCCCAACCCTTGGCTGCTGGCTCATGAAGGGGTTTTCCGATTTATTTCGTGGCGGCAACTGGTTTGCTGCCACCAGCATCGCTACGGGAAAATTCGCCGACATATTCAATCTTGGCTTTGTCACGCAATTGCTTCATGGCGTCGCGCGCAGTTTCGGTCTTCTTCTTGTTGATGATGAAATTTTCAATGACGGGTTGCGCTTTGGCTACATCCATCGGTTCGTCCTTGGTATCGAGCACGACAATCATTGCGGCCCGCCCGGCGCTTTCCAGCAGTTGAACCTGGCCTTTCTTTGCCTTAGCCAGTGACGGAAGCAGTTCCAGGGCAAGTTTCTCGGCGGCCTTGATGCTGACGCCACCCGTAACCTCGATCCCTTTTTTCCGGAGATCCGAGACAATTTCAGTCACGCCTTTGCCGCGACCCAGTTTTTCCTTCACCCCGGCGACGATCTCCGGGGTTGCGGCAAAGCTGACCTCCTCGAGGCGATAGATCTTGCGATTGGCAAAGAGCTCGGGGTGTTCACCATAGAACTTGCCAACCTCTTCGGCCGACGGCTTGCCCTCGACCGCAACCTTTTGTTCGATGAAGGCCCGGGCGAGAATCTCGCGGCGAGCACTCTCGATGGCCTGCATCACATTGGGCGTACGCTCAAGCTTGGCATCCAGCGCCTGCTGTACGGCCAACTCCTGGTCGATCAGGCTCTCGAGGACCTGCCGTTTGGCAGCATCGACCCGGGCTTCAGGAATATTGGACATGCGTTGAAGGACGAAATTGATCTGATGAACGGAGATTTCACCCGCATTCACTTTTGCCGCGACCTGGCTGGCCACTTTCTTCTCGGGGGGGCGATCACCACAGGCGCCAACCAGAAGGGCCGAGAGGACCAGACAGGAGATAGTTGTTAGCTTGTTCACAGCGTCATCCTCAATAATTTCCCGCGATATTTGAAACCGCGGTCTTTGTGCCTATTTCCGACAAGAATTACTTTTCATTGCTCACCTTGCTGCACCTCAAGGCGCTACCCCCTTCATGTCATTCAAGGGGCATGAATGAGCCAGCAAAGATTTTACTGCCCCGGAAGTAACAGTGTCATTTCATTCGCACGAGTCCGTGACATTTGTCACGACTTTAGGCATGAAATCGATAGTCCAGCCGCATCAGCTTTCAGTTGCCGAGGGGCAGCAGCTCCCCGATCAGGTCCGAGATCAAGCCGGCGGTTGTGCCATGGCGGTCGCGATCCGGGTTGTATTCGACGATTTCAAGGGCCTTGAACCCGGCCATGCCGCCGATCCGGCGCATGGCTTCGACGACATCGGGGATAACGAGGCCATCCGGTTCCGGGCTGCCGACACCGGGGGCGAGTCGGGGGTCGATGGCGTCGAGGTCGAGAGTGACGCCAAAGCCGGCCGGGGCGCCGGCGATGATGGCGATGGCTTCGTCGAGGCAGTCGGCAAAGCCGCGGCGGTCTATTTCTTCACTATCGATGATGCGCACTTGCTGGTG
>CAIYYE010000637.1 GCA_903930395.1 uncultured beta proteobacterium | reverse complement strand
CGGCTGAAAAGGTCGAACAGATCGACTACAAGGATGTGGATGTCCTCAAGGAATTCATCCAGGAAAACGCCAAGATCATGCCGGCTCGTCTGACCGGCACCAAGGCCGGCTATCAGCGCCAGCTGGGCACCGCCATCAAGCGCGCCCGCTTCATGGCCCTGCTGCCTTACACCGACAACCATCAATAATTTTCGAGGAGACGAAACATGCAAATCATTCTGCTCGAAAAGGTTGTTAACCTCGGTAACCTCGGCGATGTCGTCAAGGTCAAGGACGGCTACGCCCGTAATTTCCTGATTCCGCAACGCATGGCCAAGCGCGCCACGCCGGCCGCCATGGCCGAGTTCGAATCGCGCCGTGCCGAACTGGAAAAGCTTGCCGCTGAAAAGCTGGCTGCCGCCCAGGGCGTTGCCGACAAGATGAACGGCACCGCCGTGTCCGTCGCCCGCAAGGCCGGCATGGACGGCCGTCTGTTCGGTTCCGTCGGTAACGTTGATATCGCCGAAGCCCTCAAGGCTGCCGGTTTCGATGTCGACAAGGCTTCCATCCGCATGCCGGACGGTCCGCTCAAGGCACTCGGCGAGTTCCCGCTCGACGTCGCCCTGCACACCGATGTCGTTGCCAACATTTCCGTGACGGTGGTTGCCGAGTAATTGCGGTTACTGCTCACGCCAAAAGGCCTCGCTATTGCGAGGCCTTTTTAATTTAAACTTGCCGCCATGAATCAACGTCCGCCCAAGCCAAGAATCTCCGACGCCACCCTTGATAGCCTGCGTGTCCCGCCACACTCCATCGAGGCCGAGCAATCGGTTCTTGGTGGGTTGCTGCTGGACAACCAGGCTTGGGATCGCATCGGTGACCAGGTTGCGGAAACCGATTTCTACCGCGACGAGCACCGCCGGATATTCCGCCAGATCCGCAAGCTGCTCGACAGCGCCAAGCCGGCCGACGTCGTTACCGTCGCCGAGGCGCTCGATGCGGCGGGCGAGGGCGATCAGACCGGTGGCCTGGCCTATTTGGGCGAATTGGCGGCCAATACGCCGTCGGCAGCCAACATCAAACGCTATGCCGAAATCGTTCGCGAGCGTTCTGTTCTGCGCCAACTCGTCGCAACAGCCGACGAAATCGCTGCCGATGCGTTGAATCCACTCGGTCGCGATGCCGAGAGCCTGCTCGATGAGGCGGAATCAAAGATCTTCCGGATTGCCGAGGCCGGCGCCGGGCACAGCGAGGGATTCATTCACATCAATCCCTTGCTGACGCAAGTGGTTGAACGCATTCAGGAACTGCATGACCGGGACAATCCGTCGGACATTACCGGCGTCCCGACCGGCTTTATCGATCTCGATCAGAAGACTTCCGGCTTCCAGCCGGGCGACCTGATCATCGTGGCCGGGCGCCCGTCTATGGGAAAGACGGCTTTTGCCTTGAATATCGCCGAAAACGTTGCCGTCGAAACGGGGTTGCCGGTTGGCGTGTTTTCCATGGAAATGGGAGGCGCTCAGCTGGCCATGCGGATGCTCGCTTCGATTGGCCGCCTCAATTCGCAAAGTTTGCGTACCGGCCGGATGAATGACGACGAGTGGTCCAAGCTTTCGTTTGCACTGGGCAAACTACACGAAGCGCCGATCTACATTGACGAAACCGGGGGCCTGACGCCAGCCAACCTGCGCGCCCGCGCCCGCCGCCTGGCGCGCAAGTATGGCGGCAAGCTCGGTCTGCTGGTCATTGACTACATCCAGCTCATGAGTGGCAATCGGCAGGGCGAGAACCGGGCGACCGAAGTGTCGGAAATCTCCCGCTCGATCAAGTCGCTGGCCAAGGAGTTGCAGGTCCCCATCGTCGCCCTCTCGCAGCTCTCGCGCAAGGTCGAGGAACGTACCGACAAGCGGCCGATGATGTCCGACTTGCGCGAATCAGGCGCCATCGAGCAGGATGCCGACGTGATCCTCATGATGTACCGCGAGGAATACTACAAGCCGGATACACCGGACAAGGGCATTGCCGAGGTCATCATCGGCAAGCAGCGTAACGGCCCGACCGGCACCGTACGCATGGCCTTCATCGGCGAGTACACCCGCTTCGAAAATCTGGCCAGTGGAGGCTTTGTCGATTCGCAGAACTGACGGTTGCTTAGAGCGCGACCTGTCGGGTCCGGATGTTGTACTGGAAATTGGCCGAGTTGCCGGCCTCGATTCGGCCGCCTGCTGACTCCAGTTGGGGCAGAAGAAGGAAGGGGAGGCTGCTGGTCTTCCCTGGTAGAACCACATCGCTGCCCAGATTGAAGGCTATCCAGTTCATTTCCCAGACGCCGAAGAGGATTTTCTTCAGCGAAATCAACTTGCTGTCGCGGTCGGAGAGCACTTCCAGCGATACGGCGCGGCGTACATCGCTGGGGTCGACGGGAATCCAGCCGTAACCCGGTACATAGAATTCGGCGCGGACATGATGGGCGCGGGTTGCGTCGTCGCTGCTCAGCCCGAGACTGCGGAAGAGCCGCGAAGATCCCGTGCGCATGCCATAGACACAGCGTGCCGGAATGCCAATGGCCCGGCAAACGGCGACGAAGAGGCCGTTGATGTCAGCCGAACGCCCGCCGTATTGCCCCTGGATCAACTGCTGGCGAACGTCGCCGCTGCCGGAGCCGGGAAGCGAGGGGTCGTAGATCGTGTTGTCGACAACCCATTCGTAGATGGCCTTGGCCTGGGCGACAGGGTCCTTGATGCGGCCAATGATTCGTTCGCCGAGCTGGAAGGCCAGGCCGTCATTGGGGATCAGTTGCGAGGCTTGCAGGTTGCGGCGGAGGATATCGTCCCGTTCGGGAGCAACCGTTCGCTTGGTCACGTCGAAATGGCGATCGGCCGTGGTCACCAGAGTGGTCAGTTGCAGCCGGGCATCGCCGGCATCCGGCCATTCGCAGTAGAAAACCTCGAGGTCGCCATCGGGCAGGCGTCGCATGCTGGCATTGGCCTGATTGCCAGACCAGGTGTGGCCGAGGGTGCGCTGATAGAGTGTGTCCTGGTTGAGCGGCAGGGGCAGCCAGAGTTTGCTCGCACCACTCCTGTTTTTCAGGCTGATCGTTGTCGTGATTTCAAAGGTACGCCATTCGCGTGGCGGCTCGGCCGCTTTGACCGGCGGCAGACGGGATGCCGTTGTGCCCTGGGGCGGTCGCTCGATGACCGAGTCGTCGGCAGTATGGGCCACTGGCGCGGCGGGTTTGTAGCTGACTTTGCCTGTCTGGCGCATGTTGCGCGAGCCAGGCTTTCTGGCGGGTTTGCCGGCTGTGCCCTTGGGTTTTACGCTGCCCGCCGTCGCCTTGGCCTGCTTTTTGGCGGCCCAGGCGTCGGTAACGATCAATGAGAGTGCGGCGGCTGATGCCAAAAAATCGCGACGTTTCAAGAAACTCCTCCGGCGGAAATAATCCGTGGTTGAAACGAAAGGGCCGTGTCACTGACACGGCCCCTTAACTGTTGCAGCGATTATAACACTTCGCCTGCGTGGTCCGCCAAGCGCGAACGCTCGCCACGTTGTAACGTTATGTGACCGGAGTGCGGCCAGCCCTTGAAGCGATCGACGACATAGGTCAGGCCGGAACTGCCCTCGGTCAGGTAAGGCGTGTCGATCTGCGCGATCTTGCCCAGACAGACCACCTTGGTCCCGGGGCCGGCGCGGGTGACCAGGGTTTTCATCTGCTTCGGCGTCAGATTTTGCGCTTCGTCGATGATCAGGAATTTCTTGAGGAAAGTCCGGCCACGCATGAAGTTCATGGACTTGACCTTGATCCGCGAGCGGATGATGTCATTGGTCGCTGCCTTGCCCCAGTCGCCGCCATAGGCGCCACTGCTCGCTTCATCCGTATGGGTGAGGACATCGAGATTGTCTTCGAGGGCACCCATCCACGGGGCCATCTTTTCTTCCTCGGTGCCGGGCAGGAAACCGATGTCTTCACCCACCGGCACGGTGGCGCGGGTCATGATGATTTCGGCAAACAGCTTGGTTTCGAGGACCTGGGTGAGGGCGGAGGCCAGGGTCAGCAGGGTCTTGCCGGTGCCGGCCTGACCGAGCAGGGTGACGAAGTCGATGTCCGGATTCATGAGCAGGTTCATCGCGAAATTCTGCTCGCGATTGCGCGCCATGATGCCCCACACGGCGTTCTTTGGATGTGTGTAGTCGATCAGCGTTTCGAGGATGGCGGTCTTGCCTGCGGTTTCCTTGACGATGGCCGAAAAGCCGTCTTTTTCCAGCCAGACGCACTCATTGACCAGCATCTGCGGGCAGAGCGGGCCGGTCACCTTGTAGTAGGTCCGGCTGTCCTTCTTCCACGACTCCATGCCCTTGCCGTGCTTGTCCCAGAAATTGTCGGGCAGGGCGCGCGTGCCGGTGTAGAGGATGTCGGTATCCTCGAGCACCTTGTCGTTGAAGTAATCCTCGGCGAGCAGGTTAAGGGCGCGTGACTTGATGCGCATGTTGATGTCTTTCGACACCAGGATGACCGGCCGCTTGGGGAATTTCTTCTGGAGGTGGATGACGACCGAGAGGATCTGGTTGTCGACCTTCGAGGTCGGCAGCCCCTGCGGCAGATCGGCGCTGATCGCTTCGGTCTGCAGGAAGAGGCGACCGCTCGCCAGCTTTTTCGACGGGCCATAAAGGTCTATGCCTTCGTCGATATCGTCCTCGCCATTGGCTGCCAGCAATTCATCCAGCGTGCGTGAGGTCTGGCGGGCATTGCGGGCAATTTCGGACATGCCCTTCTTGTGGTTGTCGAGTTCTTCCAGCGTCATGATGGGCAGGAAGACATCGTGTTCTTCAAAGCGGAACAGACTGCTGGGGTCGTGCATCAGCACGTTGGTATCGAGGACAAAAATCTTGGTAACGGCGGGCTTCTTGGTGGCTGCGGGCTTGCGCGGCATGGAGTGGGCCTTTGGTCGAGGTGGGAAAGGTGGGTTTGCTTAAAGGGTTTTGACGAAATCCAGAACTTCCTGGACGTGACCGGGGACTTTGACACCGCGCCATTCGCGGCGCAGGACGCCATGGCTGTCGATGACGAAGGTGCTGCGTTCGATGCCACGGCATTGCTTGCCGTACATCATCTTCTGTTTGATGACGCCGAACAGATTGCATACCGCTTCATCTGCATCGGAGCCGAGTTCGAAGGGGAAAGCCTGTTTGGCCTTGAAGTTTTCGTGCGATTTCAGGCTGTCGCGCGAAATGCCGAGGATGACGGCGTTGGCCGCAACGAACTGGTCGTGCAGGTCGCGGAAGTTCTGGCCCTGGGTGGTGCAGCCAGGGGTGCTGTCTTTGGGGTAGAAATAGATCACGATGACCTTGCCGGCCTGGGCTGCGCGGGAGAAGGTCGTGCCGTTCGTGGCGGGGAGCGAGAAGTCGGGGATGGGGGTGTCGAGCATGGCTCTCTGTCTGTGTTGTGGCGTTTGAGCCATTGTGGGCAATTCACGGCGGGCAGGTCAAGCGTCGCGGCAGGCATTTGTTAAACTTCTGTCCATGCAAAAAATATGTGCGAGTCTCGTTGCCGTCCTTGCCCTGTCCGCTTGCGGGCCGGCCTGGAATGATCCCTACCCGGCCGCCGATGCGGGACGCAACACGCTTTACACGGCATTTACCGATCGTCCCAAGCATCTCGACCCGGCCCAGTCCTATACCGAGGACGAGATTACCTTCACGGCGCAGATCTACGAGCCGCCGCTCCAGTACCATTATCTGAAGCGCCCCTATGAACTGATACCGGGCACCGTCGAGCACGTTCCGGCTCCGCGCTTCTACGATGCGGCCGGGCGTGAGCTGCCGCCGGATGCGCCGGTCGAGCGCATTGCCGAGAGCGTTTACGAACTTAAGCTGAAGCCCGGCATCCGTTTCCAGCCGCATCCGGCGTTTGCCGCCGATGCCGATGCGCCGCTCGCCGGTCGCCAGACGATGGCCGATTTTCCCAATTTTGGCTCGCGGGAGCTGACGGCCGACGACTACATTTACCAGATCAAGCGACTGGCCCATCCGCGTCTGCATTCGCCCATTTTCGGCATGATGGCCGACAAGATCGTTGGCTTGAAGGAACTCGGCGACAGTCTGCAAAAGGCTGCCAGGGAGAAGCCTGCCGATGAATGGCTCGATCTCGACGTTTTTCCGCTCAGCGGCGTCGAGAAAGTCGATAGCCACACCTGGCGCATCCGCATCAAGGGCAAATACCCGCAATTTCTCTACTGGCTGGCCATGCCATTCTTTGCGCCGGTGCCGCGTGAGGTGGACCGCTTTTATGCCCGGCCCGGCATGGCGGCGAAGAACCTGACGCTCGACTGGTGGCCGGTCGGAACCGGGCCCTTCATGCTCAGCGAGAACGATCCGAACCGGCGCATGGTGTTGTCGCGCAATCCCAATTTTCATGGCCAGCGCTATCCCTGCGAAGGCGAGCCGGGCGACCGTGCCGCCGGACTGCTCGACGATTGCGGCAAGGCGCTGCCTTTCCTCGATCAGGCCATCTTCACGCGGGAGAAGGAAGCGATTCCCTACTGGAACAAGTTCCTGCAGGGCTATTTCGATGCCTCAGGCATTTCGTCGGACAGCTTCGATCAGGCTGTGCGCGTCAATGTCGGCGGCGACGTCGCACTCAGCGACGAAATGCGCAGCAAGGGAATCCGCCTGCTGACTTCGGTCAAGTCTTCGACCTTCTACATGGGCTTCAACATGCTCGACCCGGTAATCGGCGGGCTGTCGCCGCGGGCAACCAAACTGCGTCAGGCGATTTCGATTGCCATCGATCAGGAGGAATATATTTCCATCTTCCAGAACGGTCGCGGCATTGCCGCGCAGGGGCCGTTGCCGCCGGGTATCTTCGGCTACGAGCCGGGCGAAGAGGGTATTGATGCCACTGTCTATGACTGGGTCGATGGCAAGCCCAAACGCAAGCCGGTCGAGGTGGCGAAAAAGCTGGTGGCCGAAGCAGGCTACCCGAATGGCCGCGACGAAAAGACGGGCGAGCCACTGGTCGTCAATCTCGACACCACGGGCGGCGGCATGGGCGAAAAATCGCGGCTCGACTGGCTGACCCGGCAGTTCGCCAAGATCGACGTGCAACTGGTTGTGCGGTCTACCGACTTCAACCGCTTCCAGGACAAGATTCGCAAGGGCAACGTCCAGCTTTACTACCTGGGCTGGAATGCCGATTATCCCGATCCCGAAAATTTCTTCTTTTTGCTCGATGGCAATGAAAGCAAGGTCGCCAAGGGCGGCGAGAATGCCTCGAATTACGCCAATCCCGAGTTCGACCGGCTGTTCCTGCGCATGAAAAACATGGACAACACGCCGGAGCGTCTGGCCATTGTCCGCCAGATGAACCGCATCTTGCACCACGATGCCCCCTGGGTCTTCGGCCTGCATCCGAAAAGTTACACCCTCGGCCACCGCTGGCTGAAAAACCGCAAGCCGAGCGACGTCGGCAACAACATCCTGAAATACCAGCGTATCGACAGCGAGGATAGAGCCGCCGCCCGGCGTGAATGGAATCGGCCGGTGCTCTGGCCGCTCGTGGCCGGCTTGCTGCTCCTCGTTCTCGCCATTGTGCCGGCTGTCATCGGTTATCGTCGCCGCGAGCGCCGGGCAGCGCTCAAGTGAGGATGGACGAGCGCCAGCAGGGGCTGGATGCTGCACTGATCGACTTTCACGAGTTGTGGCATCCACAACCTTTTCGTGAGCCCCGTCCGCAGTGGTGCGAGCGCTGGCCGGCGCTGCTCGATGAAATCATGGCCTTGCCCGAGAGCGGGATAGCGCACCTCAACGATGACAATGCCGCAGCGCTGGCGCTGCTTGCCCGGCATCTTCCCCCCGTTGCCGCGATTGCTCCGCTGCTGGATTTGCCCGCCATGCCGGGAGCGCCCTTGCCCGAACGAGGGATGCATTGGGCGTGGGAGATTCCGGGCCGCAAGCGGCAACAGATCGAAGCCTTCGCCATGGCCGCCGCTCATGGAGGTCAGCCTGTCCTCGACTGGTGCGGCGGCAAGGGCCATCTCGGCCGGCTGCTCGCGCTGGCCTGGGAGACGCCGGTTCATACGCTGGAAATCGATGCTGCCCTGTGTGACGC
Source organism: uncultured beta proteobacterium (assembly GCA_903930395.1). GTDB lineage: Bacteria > Pseudomonadota > Gammaproteobacteria > Burkholderiales > Rhodocyclaceae > Azonexus. The sequence goes on along the minus strand of CAIYYE010000637.1, from coordinate 1,625 downwards.
GGGGGAAAGTCTGGCCCGTCGGGCCGGCGTCAGGCAGCAATTCATTGTCGCTGATGCCTTGGCGAGCGCTGACTGGCCGCAGGCCGGGCAGCATGCCGTCGCGCTGCATGCCTGTGGCGAACTGCATCGTCATCTGATTCGTGATGGTGTCGATAGGGGCGTGAGCAGTTTCGATGTCGCACCCTGCTGCTACTACCGTGGCGTGGCAGAAAACTACCAGCCTCTGTCGTCCGGCCTCGCCTTGCAGCTAACGCGCGACGATACCCGTCTGGCTGTCACTGAAACCGTTACCGCGTCATCGCGGGAAACTCGGCAGCGGGATCGGGCCATAGCCTGGAAGCTGGGTTTTGATGCCTACCGGCGAAGGGTTTCGGGCGACGCCTACCGTGCCTTCAAACCAGTGCCGGAAGCCTGGTTGCGGGCCGATTTTGCTGATTTTCTCGGCCGCATGGCAGAACGGGAAGGGTTGCCGCCGCCTTCGCTCCGGGTGGCTGCGGAATTCGAAGGTCGGGGCTGGCAACGACGTGACGAAGTCATGCGCTTATCGATTGTGCGTCACGCCTTCCGCCGGGCCATGGAAATCTGGCTAGCCCTCGATCTGGCGGGCTTTATGGCAGGGCGAGGCTATCAGGTAAGCCTGGGCAGTTTTTGCGAGCGTCGACTGACGCCCCGCAACCTGATGATTTCTGCCCGGCTGGCCTGAACTGCCAATCAAACCTGCCGGGTAGCCCGCATCAGATAATTGACGCTGGCGTCAGGGCCCAGTGAATAGACCTTGTTCAGCGGGTTGTAGCTCATGCCGACGACCTCGTCCGGTTCGAGGCCGGACTGCTTGGCCCAGCGCGCCAGTTCGGATGGCTTGATGAACTTGGCGTAGTCGTGCGTACCCTTGGGCAGCATCTGCATCACGTATTCGGCCCCGATCACCGCTAACAGGTAGGACTTTGGGTTGCGATTCAGGGTGGACATGAAGACTTGGCCACCCGGTTTGACCAGGCGGGCGCAGGCGGCGATGACGCTGGACGGATTGGGGACGTGCTCGAGCATTTCGAGGCAGGTTACGGCATCGAAAGCGCCGGGCATTTCATCGGCCAGCTGTTCGACCGAAATCTTGCGGTAATCGACCTTCTGGCCGCTTTCCAGCAAATGCAGCTTGGCGACGCCGAGTGGCTTTTCCGAAAGGTCGATACCGGTCACCGTGGCGCCCCGTACTGCCATGCCTTCAGAGAGCAGGCCGCCGCCACAGCCGACGTCGAGTATGCGCTTGCCGGCAATGCCGATGGCCTGGTCGATCCAGTCCAGGCGAAGCGGGTTGATGTCGTGCAGCGGCTTGAACTCGCTGTTCGGGTCCCACCAGTGGTGAGCGAGGTCGCCAAACTTTTCCAGTTCGGCCGGGTCAGCGTTGAGTGGGGTCAGGGTGTCGTAAATATTTGATCAGAAAAGAAAAAGCCCCGCTGGGCGGGGCTTTTCGTGAAGCGTCGGCAGATTACTTGGTGCCGATGACTTCGATATCAACGCGACGATCCGGCTGCAGGCAGTCGATCAGGGCCTTGGTCTTGGCGTTGCCCTTGCACTTGTCGCCGGTAACCGGCTGCTTCTCGCCCTTGCCTTCGGTGTAAACACGG
>CAIYYE010000636.1 GCA_903930395.1 uncultured beta proteobacterium | reverse complement strand
GCTTTGAAGAGATTCAAGGCGGCTTCGTAGTCGAGCCCTTCCCTGGCCGGATCGCTGGCCGGCTTGGCCGGGGTCGTGTTTTCCGGGGAGGGCGCGGCATTGGCTGTCGCTGCCGTCTCGAACTTGCGCAAACGGGTATCGAGGTCGAGGTAAAAATCCTGCTGGCGCTTCTTGGCCGTCTCCAGCTCGTAACCGAGCGTTTCGATCTGGCCGCGCAGGCGGGAAATCTCGTCGGCCTGATGCTGGATCTGGCCGGCCAGATCCAGTTGGCCCTTGGCCTGCTGGTCGAATCGCGCTTCGGTCTTGACCTTCAGATCGGCAACCTGGCGACGCGCTTCGGCATCGTCAAAGACGCCAGCCTGGGCCTGAGCGGCACCCAGGGCGGCGACAAAAAGGGCGATTCGAACCGGGCGCATGCTTAGAACTCGCCGCGACCGTCGGCAGCCCGGTACAGGATGTCGGCACGACGGTTTTCGGACCAGGCCGCTTCGTCATGGCCGGCGTTCTTCGGCTTTTCTTCGCCGAGGCTGACCGATTCGATCTGGGCTTCCTGAACGCCGAGCAGGGTCAGCGAACGCTTGACGGCTTCAGCACGCTTCTGGCCAAGCGACAGGTTGTATTCGCGGCTGCCGCGCTCGTCGGTGTTGCCCTGGAGCAGGACCTTGAAGCCCTTGTTGGCGACCAGGTACTTGGCATGGGAGGCAACCAGATCCTTGTACTCGCCCTTGACTTCGTAGCTGTCGAGGTCGAAGTAGATGCTGCGCTGGGCCAGCTTGCTCTTCGGGTCGGTCAGTTCACGCGGCAGGCCGCTGGCGTCCAGACCGCCGGCCGTGACCGGGGCAACACCGGTGGACGAACCGCTGCGCGATTCGACCGGGGCGCCGTTTGCGTCTTCCGGCAGGGGGGTGGTGGAACAGCCGACGAGCAGGGCCGAGAGGAGGGCGGGGATAAGTAGTTTTTTCATGAAGTTCTCCGAGAGGATTCGAGGATTATTGGAAGTACGGGCCCCAGGCCGGTTCGCGGACATCGCCGGCCGCGACCGTGAGGCGTTGTTTGATCCTGCCATCGCTGGAGACAGCCGATAGTACGCCGCGCCCGCCGACTTCTGTGGCGATCAGGATCATGCGGCTGTTGGGGGCGAAGCTGGGAGATTCGTCCTTGTAGGAATCGCTCACCACCTGTACCTGGCGGCTGGCCAGGTCCATGACGGCGAGTTGGAAGCGGCCTTCGCGGCGGCTGATGAAAGCGAGACTCTTGCCGTCCGGCGAGGGGCGCGGCGAGACGTTGTAGCTCCCTTCGAAAGTGACCCGACGAACGTCGCCGCCACTGGCCGCCATCTGGTAAACCTGCGGGCTGCCGCCGCGGTCGGAGGTGAAATAGATCGTACCGCCGTCGGCCGAGTAGCGCGGCTCGGTGTCGATGCCCGACGATTGGGTCAGGCGCTGCAGGCCGCTGCCGTCGGCATTGACCGAGTAGAGCTGTGAGAAGCCGTCCTTTGAGAGCACGACCGCCAGCTTGCGGCCATCCGGCGACCAGCCTGGAGCTGAATTGGAGCCCTTGAAGTTGGCGACGATGTGACGCTGGCCGGAAGCCAGGCTATGAACGTAGATGACCGGCTTCTTCTTTTCAAAGGAGACATAGGCGAGACGACCGCCATCCGGCGACCAGACCGGGGAGATGATCGGTTCGGTCGAAGTCAGCGCCGTCGCGGCATTCTGGCCGTCCGAATCGGCGATCTGCAGCAGGAACTGGCCGCGCGCCTTGACGACATAGGCGATGCGCGTCGAGAAGACACCCTTTTCGCCGGTCAATTTTTCGTAGATGTAATCGGCGATGCGGTGACCGGCCGCCCGCAACTGGGTACTGTTGGTAACGTAGGCTGCGCCGCCCAGCGATACGCCCTTTTGCGTGTCGTAAAGGCGGAAACGTGCTTCCATCCGACCATCTGCGCTCCGCGAGATACTGCCGGCAGCCAGCCCGTCAGCTCCCCGTGCCTTCCAGTCGGCGTGATTGATCGGGGCATTTTCGTCGAAGGCCAGATTGCTGTGATCAATCAGCTTGAACAGGCCGCTGCGTTCGAGATCGGCGCGCACCGTCGAGGTGATGACGCGGGAAGCAGTCGGGTCACCGGGAAAGTCGACTATCGTCACCGGAATCCGGTTGGCGCCGGCACCGGTGATCTCGATCGACAGCTGGGCCTGGGCCAAGCCTGCTGCCAGCAGGGAAAACGCCAGAAAAATACGGCGGGAAATTCGGGACATGTCGTTCATTTTCATAAAGTTTCGCGCGATTTTACTCTTCTAAGGGCTTGTAATTGATTTTCAGCTCCCGCGAGAATTGCGACGGGTCGTCCGGCTTGGGCAGCGGGGAGGATTTGCGGATGGCGCGCTCGATGGCGGTATCCAGTGCCGGATTGCCACTCGAGCGTTTGAGCTTGACGTCGAGCACTTCGCCGGTCGGCAACTGGCTGACCTCGAAGATGGCCTCCGGGTTGCCCTGAATGGCGGGCGGCAGAACAATATTGCCGCGCACCTTGCCGCGAATCTTGCTGGCGTAATCGGCCAAGCCGCGCTTGTTCGAAGAAGCCCGCTGTTCGGCCTCCGCCGCGGCCGCATTGTTCAGCTGCTGGGTATTCGGGCGCGGTTTCAGATTGGCCGTTTCCTGGGCCAGTTCCTTGCCAAAATCGAACTTGGGCGGGGGTTTGACCTCCGGCTTGGGTTCCGGCTTTTTCGGCTCGGGCTTCGGTGGCTCGGGCTCGGGCTTTTTCGGTTCCGGCTTCTTCTTTTCTTCCTTGACGACGATTTCCGGCTTCTTGAGCACCGGCTCAGGCTTCGGCTCGACCTTGGGCAGCGGCTTCGGTTCCGGCTTCACTTCGGGCGGCGGCGGAGGCGCTGGCACAACCTGGGCCGGCATCGGGCGCGGCGACCACAACTCGACTTCCATGACCTCCGGCTTGCTGCGTTTCCACTGCACCCCGAAAAACAGGAAAGCAAGCAGCGCCACGTGCACCAGGATGGTGAACGCCAGCGCGTACTTCTTTCCGGGCTCTTCGGGTTTATCGAGGCTCATGTCCACTTATTTGCTGGCGCTCGCAGTTTCCAGGCCAACCCTCTGGAAGCCGGCGCGTTTGGCTTCGTCGAGCACTTCGATAACGTTCTTGTACTGGGTATCCTTGGCGCCGGCGATCATGATCGGGGTATTTTTGTCCGCCTCGTTCAGCGCCGTCAGCTGGGCCTTGAGATCCTTGATGCCCTTGAGCTTGGTTTCATCACCCTTGATGCTGAACAGTGACAGGCTGCCGTCATCCTTGATCTGCACCTTGATGTATTTGTCCGGTTTTTGCGGCGCCGTGCCGGAAGCAGGCAGATCGACCGAGCCGGTCGTCATCATCGGCGTCGCCACCATGAAGATGACAAGCAGGACGAGCATGACGTCGATGTAGGGAACGACGTTGATTTCGCTTTTCAGACGACGCTGGCGCATGGCTTAACGGGTCTGCCGTTGCAGGATGTTGGAGAACTCCTCCATGAACGACTCGTAACGCGTGGCGAGACGATCGATATCATGCGAAAAGCGGTTATAGGCGAGCACGGCGGGAATCGCAGCGAACAGGCCGATGGCGGTGGCGACCAGCGCTTCGGCAATGCCCGGAGCGACCGAGGCGAGCGTTGCCTGGCCGACGTTGGAGAGGCCGCGGAAGGCATGCATGATGCCCCAGACCGTACCGAACAGGCCGATGTAGGGACTGACCGAGCCAACCGAGGCGAGGAAGGCAAGATGCGATTCGAGCGAATCCATTTCGCGCTGGTAGGTGGCGCGCATGGCGCGGCGCGAGCCGTCGACGAAATCCTTGGATTCGAGATTCTTCTGGCCGCGCAGCTTGGTGAATTCGCGGAAGCCGGACTCGAAGATGCGCTCCATCGATCCGGCATGGTGGCGGTCATTGACGGCGCTGTTGAAAAGGTTGTTGAGGTCGCCACCGGACCAGAAGTCGCGCTCGAAGGTTTCGGTCTTGGCACGCGCCTGCTTGACGGCAAACCACTTCATGAAAATGTAGTACCAGGACATGAACGAAACGCCGGCGAGCAGGGCCATGACGGCCTGAACGACCGCGCTGGCCTGGAGGATGAGGTGGAGGATGGAAAGATCCTGGGTGACGTTCATTTAAGCGCTTCCAGTTTGCTGTGCAGGAAATCGGGGATGGCGGAGGGCGTCATGGTAGCCATGTTGACGCAGGCAATTTCGACCGTGCCGGTGACCAGTTCGACGTCGCCGCGGCGAACGTGCTGGCGGAAGACAACGCGGACACGAGTCAGTTTCTCGACTTCGAGGCCGACTGTCAGTTCATCGTCGAGGCGGGCCGGCTTGAGGTATTCGCAACTGGCCTTGCGCGCCACGAAACCGATGCCGGCTTCGGCCGCGAGGGCCGACTGGTCGTGGCCGGCAAAGCGCATCCACTCGGTGCGGCAACGCTCGAAGAATTTGAGGTAATTGGCGTAATAAACGACGCCGCCGGCATCCGTATCCTCGTAATAAACGCGGACAGGAATCGAGAAGGCATTGGGTTTCGGCTCGTATTTCATCGCGGCATTTTACCTTGCGCCGCAACAATGTATTGTAACGATCTGTTTCCAGAACGATAGTCGCATTTTGCCGAGCGTTGCCGACAGGCTGCCAGCCCTTTAGCCTTCGCTCAGTAAATCGCGGACGACGGCGCTGGCCGGCTCGGCCAGACCGAGGTGGCGATAGACCGCCGGCGTCGCTATACGACCGCGCAAGGTGCGTTGCAGATAGCCCTGCTGGATCAGGTAGGGCTCGAGCACATCCTCGATGGTGTCGCGCGCCTCGCCGATGGCTGCAGCCAGGTTATCGACGCCAACCGGGCCGCCGCCGAACTTGTCGATCACCGCCGAGAGCAGCTTGCGGTCCATGATGTCGAGTCCGGCCGAATCGACGTCGAGCATGACCAGCGCGGCATCCGCCACCTGGCGCGTGATGTTGCCATCGGCCTTGACCTCGGCGTAGTCGCGCACACGGCGGAGCAGGCGATTGGCAATGCGCGGCGTACCGCGCGAACGCTTGGCGATTTCGAAAGCGCCTTCGGGATCAATCGGCGCATTGAGCAGCGAAGCCGAACGAGTGACGATGCTGGTCAGTTCTTCGGCCGTATAGAACTCAAGCCGGGCGACGATGCCGAAGCGGTCGCGCAGCGGATTGGTCAGCATGCCGGCCCGCGTCGTCGCACCGACCAGCGTGAAGGGC
>CAIYYE010000635.1 GCA_903930395.1 uncultured beta proteobacterium | reverse complement strand
GTCAAGGTCTCGCATGACTCGCCGGTGCTCCTCGACCGCTTCCTCAACGACGCCGTCGAGTGCGACGTCGATGCACTGTCCGATGGCGATGAAGTCATCATCGGTGGCGTCATGGAACACATTGAACAGGCTGGCGTTCACTCCGGTGACTCGGCCTGCTCACTGCCGCCCTATTCACTGGGTCAGGCCGTGCAGGACGAACTGCGCCGGCAGACCAAGCTGATGGCCAAGGCGCTCAACGTCTGTGGCCTCATGAATGTGCAGTTCGCGATTAAAGACAACGACGTCTACGTGCTCGAAGTCAATCCGCGCGCCTCGCGCACGGTGCCCTTCGTTTCCAAGGCGACCGGGCTCCAGCTCGCGAAGATCGCGGCGCGCTGCATGGCCGGGCGCAGCCTCAAGGACCAGGGCGTGACGCGGGAAGTCATCCCGCCGTATTTCTCGGTCAAGGAAGCCGTCTTCCCCTTCGTCAAGTTCCCGGGTGTCGATACCATTCTCGGCCCCGAAATGAAGTCGACGGGCGAAGTCATGGGCGTCGGCGTGACCTTCGCCGAAGCCTTCGTCAAGTCGCAGCTGGCGGCCAGCGTCAAGCTGCCGACCTCCGGCAAGGTCTTCCTCTCGGTCAAGGACAGCGACAAGGCGAAAGCCATCGAAGTTGCCCGTCACCTGCATGAAGCCGGTTTCCATCTCGTGGCGACGCGCGGTACGGCGCATGCCATCGAAGCCGCCGGTTTGCCGGTGCAGACGGTCAACAAGTTCACCGAAGGTCGTCCGCACATTGTTGACATGATCAAGAACAATGAAATTTCCTTGATCATCAACACCGTTGAGGAAAAGCGTCAGGCGGTTAACGACTCGCGCAATATCCGGACGTCCGGCCTGCAGGCGCGGGTCACGATGTACACGACGATCTGGGGTGCCGAGGCGGCTGCCGAAGGGATCCGCAATCTGGGTGAGCTGGTGGTCTATCCTATCCAGACCTTGCATACACAACTAAACTAAGACAAACCTTAAAACCGCCGGGTTATTCCATTTCCAGATCGCCCGTGACTTTGTCGACGTCGCCTAGCCGTGCTGTTCGCACTGTCTGCGGCTAGTCTTCGCGTCACGAACGAACTGGAAATGGAATTTGCTCCTTTGGGGCGCCGGCGGTTTTGCTTTTGCTGGAAGAGACTATGAGCAAAGTTCCATTGACCGTAAAAGGTGCTGAAAAGCTGCGCGAAGAACTGCATCGCCTGAAAACGGTGGATCGGCCCTGGGTCATCGGCGCCATTGCCGAAGCGCGCGCCCATGGCGACCTCTCCGAAAATGCCGAATACGATGCCGCCAAGGAACGTCAGGGCTTCATCGAAGGGCGTATCCAGGAGGTCGAGGGCAAGTTGTCGCATGCCCAGATCATCGATCCCAAGCTGCTCGATGCCGATGGCCGCTGCGTCTTTGGCGCCACGCTCGATCTCGAGGATCAGGATACTGGCGATGCCGTGACCTACCAGATCGTTGGCGAGGACGAAGCGGACATCAAGGGTGGCAAGATTTCGGTCAATTCGCCGATAGCCCGTGCGCTGATCGGCAAGTACGCCGGCGATATCGCCCAGGTCCAGGCGCCGGGCGGCATGCGCGAATACGAAATAATCGATATTCGCTACGAATAATTGCCGTGAAACGCCTGTCCGAAGCCCTCTACCTGATTGCCATCACGCTCTGGGTGGGCGGTTTGTGGGCTATCGGCTACATGGCGGCACCGGTGCTCTTCGCCAGCCTGGGCGACCGGCAGCTGGCCGGCATGGTCGCCGGCAAGTTATTTGCGCTGGTTGGCTGGCTGGGTTTGGGCTGCGCGGCCTGGCTGCTGATCTTTCTGGTGTCGCGCTGGGGCGGGCGGGTGCTCAGGCAGGCCGTCTTCTGGCTGGTCGTGCTGATGGCGCTGATGACAGCCGCCAGCCAGTTCGGGATTCAACCGCTGATGGCACAGCTCAAGCTCGATGCGCTGCCGCGGGAAGTCATGGAAAGTGTGCTGCGCGACCGCTTTGCCGCTTGGCACGGCGTTTCCAGCATCCTCTACCTGGTGCAGAGTCTGCTGGGCTTATGGCTGGTGATCTGGAGCGGTCGCGGCCTGAAGTGATCAGCCCTGGAAGGCGCGCTTGCTTTTGCGCGGGGCAGAAGGAATCGGACGGCGTGGCTTCGGGGCTTTTTTGGCGTTGGCAGCGGCAATTTCGGCAGGCAGTGGCCGATAAACGACGAGCAGCTTGCCGATGTGTTGAATTTGAGCAGCACCCAGTTGGGTGCAAATCTGCTCATAATAGGCCAGCCGATTTTCGCGGCTATCACCATAAACGCGAATCTTGATCAGTTCGTGGGCGTTAAGGTTCAGTTCGATTTCCTTCAGGACGCTCTCAGTGAGGCCGTTTTCGGCAATCGAGACAACCGGATTCAGAGCGTGGGCCAGGGCGCGCAGTTCGCTGCGCCGGGCCGATGTTAATTGCAGCATAGTCAACCTTTCAAAAACGGCATTTTACCCGAATGAAAAGAACCAGAACCAGTAAAGCTTGGATGCGCGAGCATGTCAATGATACCTATGTCCAGCTTGCGAGGAAGGATGGATGGCGTTCGCGCGCCGCTTTCAAGCTGCTCGAGATCGACGACAAGGACAAGTTGCTCAAGCGCGGCGAGGTCGTGGTTGACCTTGGCGCGACACCCGGTGGCTGGTCGCAGGTGGCGACCAAACGGGTCGGCGATGGTGGCATGGTGATCGCCCTCGACCTGCTGGAAATGGAGCCGATTCACAACGTCCATTTCATCCAGGGCGATTTTCGCGAAGATGAGGTGCTCGATCAGCTGGAAAAACACATCGGGGATCGCCGGGTGGGGCTTGTAATGTCCGACATGGCCCCCAATATGTCAGGAGTGCCGCTGGTCGATCAGGCGCGCATCATGCACCTGGCAGAACTGGGCCTGGAATTTTCCCGGGCGCACCTGAAACCCGAGGGCGCTTTTCTGGTCAAAGTTTTCCAAGGCACCGATTACGAAACATTTTTGCGCCAGATGCGGGAGACCTTCAAGACTGTCGTGGTGCGCAAACCGGATGCTTCGCGTGATCGTAGTGCCGAGCTTTATTTGCTCGGACGCACATTGCGCTAAGAGTTTTGTTTAGAATGGCATTTTTATCGCTCGTCGCTGTAGAAGGAGAGCAAGCTTGAACAACATGTTCAAAAACCTGGCCGTCTGGCTGGTCATTGGCCTGGTGCTGATGACGGTGTTTAACCAGTTCAACAGCCGTCAGGTTGCCTCGTCTGGTTCCGTCGAATACTCCCAGTTCATCGAGGAGGTGAAGTCCGGCCGCATTTCCAAGGTGGTCATGGAAGGCCGTACGCTGAAGGCGACGACAAGCGAGGGCAAGCGCATCACGTCTTACGCCCCGCCCGATCTCTGGCTGGTTTCCGACCTGCTCAAAAATGGCGTCAAGATTGAAGCCAGGCCGGAGGAAGAGCCGTCCTTCCTGATGAACCTCTTTGTCAGCTGGTTCCCGATGCTGCTCCTGATCGGTGTCTGGGTCTTCTTCATGCGCCAGATGCAGGGCGGCGGCAAGGGCGGTGCCTTTTCCTTCGGCAAGTCGAAGGCGCGCATGATGGACGAGTCGACCAATATCATCACCTTTGCCGACGTGGCGGGTTGTGATGAAGCCAAGGAAGAGGTTCAGGAAATCGTCGATTTCCTGCGCGATCCATCCAAGTTCCAGAAGCTCGGTGGCCGTATTCCCAAGGGTGTGCTCATGGTCGGCAACCCGGGTACGGGCAAGACGCTGCTCGCCAAGGCGATTGCCGGCGAAGCCAAGGTGCCCTTCTTCAGTATTTCCGGTTCCGATTTTGTTGAAATGTTTGTCGGTGTGGGCGCGGCCCGCGTCCGCGACATGTTCGAGAATGCCAAGAAGCACGCACCGTGCATCATTTTCATCGATGAAATCGACGCCGTCGGTCGCCATCGTGGCGCCGGCCTGGGTGGTGGCAACGACGAGCGCGAACAGACCCTGAACCAGTTGCTGGTCGAGATGGACGGTTTCGAAGGTCATACCGGGACCATCGTGATTGCCGCGACCAATCGTCCCGATATTCTCGATCCGGCCCTGCTGCGGCCAGGCCGTTTCGACCGTCAGGTCGTCGTTCCCCTGCCCGATATTCGTGGCCGTGAGGAAATTCTCAAGGTTCATATGCGCAAGGTGCCGATTTCCGGCGACGTCAAGGCCGACATCATCGCGCGCGGTACGCCGGGTTTCTCCGGTGCCGATCTGGCCAATCTGGTCAATGAGGCTGCCCTGTTCGCCGCTCGCGGCAACAAGCGCCTGGTGGACATGGAAGATTTCGAGAAGGCCAAGGACAAGATCATGATGGGCGCCGAGCGCCGCAGCATGGTGATGACCGAGG
>CAIYYE010000634.1 GCA_903930395.1 uncultured beta proteobacterium | reverse complement strand
CTGATCGCGGCAATGCCGGCGACGGCCAGGGTCAGCGCGCCGAGCAGCTTGTCGAAGGTGGCGAGCACGGCATCCTGGGTGATCACCGTGACGTCCTCCTCGCCGCGGTGGCGTTGCTTCAGCAAGTCCATCGCCTGTTCCTTGGTGCCGGGAATGGCTTCGCGGCTGTTGGCCTCGATCATGATGCGGAACAGCGTGTTCGAATTGAACATGGCCTGGGCCAGCGAGACCGGGACGATGACCAGCTCGTCGGTATTCAGGCCCAGCCCCTGACCAGTCGATTTGAGGACGCCGATGACGCGCAGGCGGCGGTCGCCGACGCGGACCAGCTGGCCGACGGCCGGCTGGCTACCAAACAATTCCTGGCGGATTTTTGCGCCGATCACGGCAACCGACGAGCCGCGACTCCAGTCTTCCTCCGGCAGCCCCTGGCCTTGGGCGATCTCGAAATTGCGCAGGGGAATGAATTCGGCCGTCGATCCGGCCACCATGACTTCGCGCAGCTTGCCGCCGAAGCTGATTTCCGAGGTGCCGACGGCGAGCGGCGCGACGCGGCGGGCGCCGGGCAGGCGACGCAGGCTGGCGGCATCGTCGACGGTGAGGTCGCGCGGTGTGCTGGTGATGGCATTGGCTGGATTGAAGCCGCCCGTCCCCGAGCGGCCGGGCAGGACGATGACGAGATTGGTGCCGAGCGAGGAAAACTGGCCGACGACGTAGCGTCGGGCGCCATCGCCGAGTGCCGTGAGGATGACCACGGCGGCGACGCCAATCGACATGGCGAGGACCGACAGCGTAGTCCGCATCGGGTAGCCGGTCGCCGCATCGCGGGCAAAGCGCAGGGTGTCAGCCAGACGCATGGGCGTTTGCGCCGCTGTCGCTTTTCAGTCGCCCGTCTTCCATGACCAGCTGGCGCTTGGCGCGGGCGCCCATGTCCTGGTCGTGGGTGACGACGATGAGCGTGACGCCGCTGGCATTGAGGGCTTCGAGCAGATGGACGACTTCTTCACCCGTGTGTCGGTCGAGGTTGCCTGTCGGTTCGTCGGCCAGGATCAGGGCCGGCTGCATGATGGTGGCGCGGGCAATGGCGACGCGCTGGCGCTGGCCGCCGGAGAGCTGGTCGGGCTTGTGGTCGGCCCGGTTGTCCAGGCCGAAATCCTTGAGCGCCCGGGTGACGCGCTGGTTGCGCTGGCTCGCTGGAATGCCGGCCAGCATCATCGGCAGGGCGATGTTTTCGGCGGCAGTCAGGCGCGGTACGAGATGAAAGCTCTGGAAGACGAAGCCGATCCGGGTGCTGCGCACGCTTGCCTGCTCGTCGGGCGAGAGGGTCGTGACGTCGCGACCTTCGAGCAAGTAGCTGCCTTCGTTCGGCCGGTCGAGCAGGCCGAGGAGATTGAGCAGGGTCGATTTGCCGGAGCCGGACGGCCCCATGATGGCGACGTATTCGCCAGCGTCGATCTGCAGGTTGAGCCCGGCCAGGGCGTGCACCGTGGTGTCGCCGAGCAGGAAACGGCGTTCGATGCCGGCGAGCTGGATCAGCGACATGCGCCTACTTCGCCTTGGCCTGGGCTTTTTCGTCCGGCGTCACCTTGGCCCCGGCCTTGACGCCCTCCTTGTCGAGCGAGGTGACGATACGTTCGCCGGCGCTCAGGCCCTCGAGCGCCTCGGTGTATTCCCAATTGCTCAGGCCGGTCTTGATCGGGCGTTCGTCGAGCTTGCCGCTCTCGGCATTGAAGACCAGCACCTTGCTGCCCTCCTGGATGGCAGCAGTGGGGATGCGCAGGACATTGTCGCGGCCGTTCAGGATGATTTCGACATCGGCGCTGTAGCCGACGAGCAGCTTGCCGCTTGTCTCCGGATGGTCGAAGTCGACTTCGATGTCGACCGTGCGTGCTTGCTTTTCCAGGGCTGAAACGTAGGGGGCGACGCGGCGCACCTTGCCGGGCAGCAGCTTGCCCGGTTGGGCATCCAGGCTGATGCGGACTGGCTGACCGATCTGGATTTTCGGGGCGTCGACCTCGTCCATCGGCGCCTTGACGTAGAGGCAGCTGTCGTCGATGAGGTCGATGGCCGGTGGCGTCGGTACGCCGGGCGGCGATGGGGTCGAGTATTCGCCGAGTTCGCCGACGATCTTGGCGACGGTGCCGGCAAAGGGTGCATAGAGCGAGACGCGGCCCTGCTCGACGCGGGTACTCTTCAGTTTGGCTTCGGCCTGGGCAATATCGGCCTTGGCGGTATTGCAACTGGCGCGGCGGACTTCTGCGTCGGTGCGCGCCGTCTCTTCCCTACTGGTCGAGACAAAGCCCCTGGCCCGCAGTTCGGATTGGCGCTTCGCCTCCTTTTCGGCATTGGCCGCCGCAATGCAGGCTTCCTCGCTACGCTTGGCGCTCAGCGTGATCTGCGCCTGGGCCAGCGCGGTGTTGGCCTGCTGGTCATCGTTCCACAGCTTGAGCAGCAACTGGCCCTTCTTGACCTTGTCGCCCTCCTTGACGCCGAGGTACTCGATGCGGCCGCCGACGATGGTCGACAACTTCGTGCGCAGGCAGGCTTCGACGGTGCCGGCGCGGGTGTTGGCGAGGGTGGCCTCGACCTTGCCTGCGGCAACTTCCTTGAGGACAACGGGAATTGGCTTGGGGCGTGTAAAGAAAAACAGGCCGAGGCCTATGAGGGCGATGACGGCAAAAATGATGGCAATGCGACGCATGGTGTTTCCTATCGAAAACCCGGCAACCAGCCGGATTGTTCATGGCCCCAGACCGGTTCGAGAGCACCCTGGTAGAGGGCTTCGATGACCGGCGGCTCCTGCCAGGGCTCGTTCATGAAGGTCAGGCCGATTTCCTCGACGGTGCGGCCGGACCAGTAATGCTCGGCGACTTCGTCAAGGGCGCCGAGCGACAGGCTGTGCGGCAGGCGCAGGTAGTCGAGCCAGCTGGCGTCGTGGAAGGAGCAGATATAGGCGCCCTTGGTCCGCGAGCAGGTCAGGTTCTTGCCGAAAATGCGCTGCGGGTGCTTGAGGCGGAAGGTCGTCGCATCGGTGCGCGTGGCGAATTGCAGCAGGGCGTGCAGGCGGCTGGGAAAATGGTTGTAGCGGCGCTGCCGGAAATACTCGAGATGGTATTCGGCAAAATAGTTCTGTACTGAGAGCAACTGGTCGCCAGGCGTCGGCGCCCCGCCTTCCGGTGACGCCAGCGTGCCGCCGAAGGGGCTGCCCTTGAGAATGTCCCAGCCCGGCAGCTCGGCGCCCGGCTCGAGCCAGCAGAAGAGTTCCAGTGTTGCGGTGTCCTTGATCAGATTGTCCATGGACCTGAGGAATGGGGGGAATAACACCATTCTGAACGATCACTCGGCATTGTCCAATGAGTGTGTGCAAATAGCATCACTCAAGTGACCAAAACTATGACATTTGGCATATGATTCGCGGAGGGGCGGAAAGATTGTGGCTGCGACGTTTCAGGCGCTATCACCATTGTCTTCGCCGGGGAATCGGGTAGGGATATCGCAATGCCGAATGGTGTCTTGTTGAAATGAATCTGCGCAAAGCCTTTTTCAGCGTTTTGCTCGCTCTGGCCGGGGTGCTTCTCCTCATCGCCGGTGCGACACTGGGCGCGCTGTCGGCCTACAACGATGGTCAGGCGGCGGCCAGGCATCGCCAGGGTTCGATGGCCTTGATGAGTTCGGTGCGCCATGAAGTCGATCTGCTTGGTCGTCTGGTCAGTTCCTACGTCAGCACTGCCAACCCCCGCTATCTCATTTACTACTACGATATCCTGGCCATCCGCGAAGGCAGCAAGCGCGCCCCGGAGGCCATACCGGAAACCTACTGGGATCAGGTCATCGGCGGCACCATGGCTTACGTCTCGCCGCAGCCCGGACCCGGACTGGCGCTCGCCGAGCGGATCAAGCTGCTGGGTTTCGATCCGGGTGAGGTGGCGGTGCTCAACCGGGTGTTCGCCATTACCGAGCAGATGAAGCAGGTCGAGCAGGTGGCATTTGCCGCCACCCAGGGTTTGTATGATCCGCTCCGGCGCGAATTTGTTTCCGAGGCCGAGCCCCAGCATGCCTTTGCCAGCGATTTGCTGCACGAAGCGCCCTATCTCAAGCTGCGGGCAGAACTGGCGATTGCCGTCGATGAACTCACCCGTCAGGTCGACCAGCGGACGACCACGGACCTGACCCAGGCTGGCGAGTTGCTGCTGCGCTGGATTCTCGCTGTCCTGTTTCTGCTGCTCGCCGCCGGCGGGGCGCTGGTGCTCAGTTACAACTATCTGAAAAGGCATCTGCTGGCCCCCCTGACCGCACTGCACCAGACGGCCATGGCGCTGGCCGAAAAATCATTCAGCGAACGCGTCGGTGATCTCAAGGGAGTCGAGGAGGTGCAGTTGCTGGCGGCGACCATCGACAGCATGGCGGCAGCGATCGAGGCCGATATCGACCAGCGCGAACTGGTTCAGCGCTCCTTGCGCCAGGCCCGGGCCAGGGCCGAAGTGGCGGCTGAGGCGAAATCGATATTCCTGGCCAACATGAGCCATGAAATCCGGACGCCGATGAATGCCATTCTCGGCATGGCCTATCTGGCGCTCCAGTCAGGCCTGCCGCCCAGGCAGCACGACTATGTGGCGAAGATACACACGGCGGCCCACTCCCTGCTCGGCATCCTGAATGACGTGCTCGACTTTTCCAAGATCGAGGCCGGCAAGGTGGCGCTCGAAGCGCTGCCTTTCGATCTCGAGCCAGTTATCCAGAATGCGCTCTTCGTCGTCCAGCAGCGGGCTGAGGGGAAGCACATCGAACTGATTCTTGATTTTCTGCCGACGCGGAACATGCAACATCTGGTCGGCGATCCACTGCGCCTGGGCCAGGTCCTGATCAATCTGCTCTCCAATGCCGTCAAGTTCACCGAGGCCGGTCATGTCCGTCTGGTCGTCAGCGAGCGCTCGAGCGACGAGCTGACATCGACCCTCGTCTTTCGTGTCGAAGATACCGGGATCGGGATGACGGCAGAACAGATCGGCCGGCTGTTCCAGGAGTTCTCCCAGGCCGACGGCTCGACCACGCGCCGCTATGGCGGGTCGGGCCTGGGGCTGGCCATATCGAAGCGCCTGCTCGCCGCGATGGGCAGCGAAATCAGGGTGGAAAGTCAGGTCGGCCGGGGCAGCGTCTTCCACTTCGCCATGCAGTTGCCGCACGAGGCTGTGGCTGAAGGGGGCGACGGTGTCGCCCGGACTGTCATGTGCCAGCGGGCGCTTGTGGCCGACGACTACCCGGTGGCTCGGGAAAGCATGGCAGCCATGCTGCGGGCCATGGGCTGTGCCTCGGTCGAGCAGGCATCCGGGGGGCTCGATGCCCTGGCGCGCATGACGCGCGCTTCGGCAGAAGGGCGGACCTACGATTTATTGTTGCTCGACTGGCTGATGCCCGACATGTCCGGCAGCGAACTGATTGAGGCGCTCGCCTCGCGGGGGATCGGACTGCCGGCGAGGACGGTCGTGGTTTCGGTGGCGGATGCCTCGCTGTTGCGGCATGAGGTCGAGCCGGCCGGGATCGAGGTTATCCAGAAGCCGCTTTTGCCCAATGTGGTGCGCCGACTCTTCGGCCTGAACGTCGACCTGAGGCCCGCGATCTGGCCGGAACACCTTGTCCCCCGTCCGGGATGCCTGCAGGGTATGTCGATACTCCTCGTCGAGGACAATGAACTCAACCAGCAGGTGGCCGGGGAAATTCTCAAGGGCTGGGGGGCCAACGTGGACATCGCGGCGAACGGGCAGATCGCGCTGGATATGTTGTCTGGCAAAGGTGCCGGCTATTATGCGGCAGTCCTGATGGACTTCGAGATGCCCGTCATGGACGGGCGGGAGGCGACGCGCCATTTGCGCGAGGACGAGCGTTTCCGGGATCTGCCGATTATCGCCATGACGGCACACGTGGCCGGGCAGGGCATGAAGGAAAGCATGGCAACCGGCGTCAATGGTTATCTCGCCAAGCCCTTTGAGCCGGAAGGCCTGCTTGCCATGCTGCAACCCTACTGGCCGGGCCTGATCGCCCCCGTTCTGCCAGCCCGTGATGAGCTCGTGCGCAGCGACGATGATCTCGCCTTCATTGCCGCCCTGGCGGCAATTCCACAAATCGACTCGGCCATTCTTTTCCGGCGCTTTGCCGGGCGATTTCCGTTTCTGGCCCAGGCTTTATCCCGTTTTGCCGTGGATTTTCACGACTGGTCCGGTCGCCTCGATGTCATGCTGGTCGATGGCGACCAGGCGGCTGTGCAACGCCATGTGCATACGCTGGCCGGACTGGCCGGCACTTTCGCCATGACCCGCTTGCAGGCGACCCTGCATGATCTGGAGCAGGCCATCCAGCGCGGGATGGTCGAGCCGATTGAGGAAAAAGCGGCCGTTGATCTCGAGTTGCAGGCAATGCTGGAAGCGATCGGGCGGATGCCGGCCAGCTATTCGGCATCGGTAGTCGCCACCGATGCCCGGCCACTTGACGTGGTTCTGGCCCAGTTGCGAACCCAGTTGGCAGAAGGGGATGGCGAGGCCGAAGAGGTCTGGCGCATGAACAAGGGACGCCTGGTCGGCATCTATTCGCCGCGACAGGTGGCAGCGATCGACCACGCGATCGAACAATGGGATTTTGATGAGGCATTGCACATCTTGGACGACTCTTTTAAAAGCGGGGGCGGACAGTGACCGCGAAAAACGCATGCGTACTGGTGATTGACGACACACCGGCCAATCTCAGTCTGCTCAACCAGTTGTTGCGCACCCACTACCGGGTCAAACTGGCCAATGGGGGTGCCAAAGGGCTGGAACTGGCCACCAGCGCGCGGCCCGACCTCATCCTGCTCGATGTCATGATGCCGGATATGGACGGCTACGAGGTTTGCCGGCGTCTCAAGGCCAATCCGGCGACGGCCGGTGCGCCGGTGATTTTCCTGACAGCCAAGGCCGGGGCGGACGATGAGGAATACGGGCTGGCCGTGGGTGCGGTCGACTTCATTCGCAAGCCAATTGCCCCCTCGGTGGTGCTGGCGCGGGTGCGCACGCATCTGCAAATACGGACCTGGCAGACTTTTCTCGAAGACAAGAGTGCCTGGCTGCAAAGCGAAGTCGAGCGTCGGGTCAACGAGGTCCTGCGCCTGCAGGAGGCGTCGATTCGCGTCATGGTCTCGCTGGCCGAGTTCCGTGATGAATGCACGGGCAACCATATCCGCCGCACCCAGGATTACGTCCGCCTGCTGGCCGACTGCCTGAGCCGTGAAGAACGCGATCGCGCCTTCCTTTCGGCCGAGCACATCGACCAGATCGCCAAGGCGGCACCGCTCCACGACATCGGCAAGATTGCCATTCCTGACTACATCCTGCTCAAGCAGGGGCGGCACACGCCGGAGGAATTCGAGATCATGAAGACCCATTCGGTCAAGGGTGAAAGCATGCTGCTCCGCTCGCAGCATGAACTCGGCGACGAGAATCTGATGCTCCTGTATGCCGCCCAGATCGCCCGCAGCCACCACGAACGCTGGGATGGCTCCGGTTATCCGGATGGCCTGGCCGGTGAGGCCATTCCCTTGCCGGCCAGGCTCATGGCGGTGGCCGATGTCTATGACGCCCTGCGTTCGCGCCGGCCTTACAAGCGCGCCTTCGATCATGCCGAGGCCTACGATATTCTGCTGCAGGGGAGAGCCACCCATTTCGATCCCCTGCTCATCGACGCATTTATAGCCCTGGAGACGGATTTTGCGGAAATTGCCATTAAACTGGCCGATGAGTGAATCTGCCATGTCCAGGAAGAACTGTCGCTGATATGCCCACAAAACTTTCGAACATTGGCCTGATGTCGCTGCTTGCAGCGCTGGCTGTGCCGGCCCAGGCAGTCGACCTGACCTGGTCGGGCTTCGCCACGGCTGGATTTGCCCTGTCGGACAAGCCCTACAAATATCAGCGCTTTGTCGATGACCGGGGCAGCTTCCAGCGCGACAGCATTCTCGGCGCCCAGCTCGATGCCCGCTTGTCGCAGCAGTGGAGTGCCACCGTCCAGGCCAAGCTGGCGCCCTCCGATCATTCCGACAGCGACTGGCAGGCCTCGCTGGCCTGGGCTTTCGTGTCATGGCGGCCGAGCGACGACTGGCTGATTCGGGCCGGCAAGATACGCCTGCCGATGATGCTCAATACCGAAAATCACGACGTCGGCTCAACCTTCGATTTTGCCCGCCTGCCGCAGGAGGTGT
>CAIYYE010000633.1 GCA_903930395.1 uncultured beta proteobacterium | reverse complement strand
GGCGGACAGAGAAAGCCCATCTCGATATTGGCCAGGAAGATGATGCCGAAGTGCACCGGATCAACCCCATAAGCCAGGGCGACAGGCAGCAGCAGCGGCACGAGGACGACAATGGCCGCATAGATTTCCATGAGGGCGCCTGCCACCAGCAAGAACAGGTTGAGCGCAATCAGGAAGGCAAACTTGTTGGGCAGCACCGACTGCACCCAGTCGATGGCCGCATCCGGAATCCCGGCGTCGATCAGGTAATTGGTCAGGCCAAGTGCCATGCCGAGGATGAGCATGATGCCACCGATGATTTCGGCACAATCCACCAGCGCCCGGCGCAAGCCGCGCCAGTCCAGTTCGCGATGCGCAATTGACTGCGTCAGCAATGCGTAGATAGCGGTCAATGCCGCACTTTCAGTCGGCGTTGCGATGCCGCTGACGAGCGAACCAATGGCCACGAGCGGCGCCAGCAATTCCCATTTGGCGATCCACAGCGCGCCGGTCAGCGATGGCGAATCCTGCGACCTCTCGGCATTAGCCGTCGCCAGCATGGGCGCCGCAATGCTGCCACGGCGCAAATAACCACCGACCAGAAGCAGGCAGGCCACCATGACAATGGCCGGCAGCACCCCCGCGAGGAACATGGTGTTGATCGGAACACGGGCGATGATCGCCACCATGATCAATGGCACCGACGGCGCCAGCAGGACGCCTAGGGCACTGGCGCTGGTCACCAGGCTGATGCCGCGCTGTTCGGGAAAGCCGGCCCTGCTTAGCAAGGGCAGCAACAGGCCGCCGAGGGCGAGAATGGTGACGCCACTGCCGCCCGTGAAGGCGGTAAAAAAGGAACAAAGCACGGCAGCGGCAATCGCCGTGCCGGTCGCGCCATTACCGAATGCTGCCGTGAATACATTGCCGAGCCGCGCCGCAGCGCCCGTCCGGGCAAAGAGGAGACCGGCCAGCGTGAACAGGGGCAGCGCCGGCAGCGAAGGATTGACCGTGATCTGGTAGTGACTGAGCGGTACCGAGGCGAGCGGCTGGCCCTCGCTCCAGAACAGGACCAGCGCCAGCCCGCCAAGCACTGCGAAAATCGGCGCGCCGCAAAACAGGATCAGCGCCAGCCACAGGGCAAAGGGCCAGATCGGCAAGGTGCTGCCATCGTAATGCTGGGCAAAAAGATAGCCGGCCGCCGGCAGGGCCAGCGCCAGCAGCAGTCGCCCGGCCAGATGCGGCGTCAGGCGCGAGGCAAGCTTGCCACCAAGCAGCGCAAAGCCGAAGGGCATGGCCATTTCGAACATCCACCCGGCCAGACCGTAGGCGATGTCGCGCGGCATCTCCATTTCGCTGGCAACGAAGGTCCAGCTGGCTTGTGCCAGCATGCCGCAGAGCACGGCGGCGCTGGCCTTGCCGAAAACCACAGCCGCATTGCGGACGAACGGATTGGACGAGGCGGAAAAGCCAGCCCCCAGGGCGCTGAGGTGCTGCCCACGCTCGGCGAGCAGTGCGCCGAACATGGCGAGCAGCAAGCCGCAGTGCTGGACAAGCACCGGCGCATTGTCGATGCCGGCACCGAACAGTGGGCGCAGGGCAATTTCCAGCAAGGGCACGAGCAGCATGACGAGAAGCGCCGCACTGGCGATCAGTGCATCGAACTCACCCAGGCGACGCAAGGAATTCATGACTTCTTTCACTCAAATGACCCCAAGCAGGCCAGGGCCCACCGGGCACGAACACACCGATGATGCCGCCTTATTTCTTGCCGGCGCGGAAAGCCTTGAGATGGCCGACGACTTCGTCGAACTGCTCGGCCGGCACCAGCTTGCCGCGAATCCGCGGATAGAGTCCATCGGCCAGCGCATTCCATTCCTTGATCTGCTCGGCATTCGGCTTGTTGACGGTGAGACCCCGCTTTTTCATCGCATCAACCGCCTCGTCGACCTCCTGCCTGGCCTTGGCGCGCAACTGGACGCCGGCCCTGGCGCCTGCCTCGCGAACGATGACCTGGCCTTCCGGTGTCAGCTCGTCCCAGGCCTTCTTGGTGATGATCAGCGCCCCGACCACCGGCGCCCAGTTCATGTCGAGCATGTTGTTGGCAGTCGTGTATATCTGCGTGGCCAGCGCGAAATACGGGGTCGAGGGCACGGCGTTGATCATGCCGGTCTGGACGGCCGGCAGGATGTCTGCCGTTTCCAGCGGCACCGGCGTGTAGCCCAAGCTTTTCATGATTTCCTGCTGGTCGGCCTCGGCCCCCCAGGCAAAAAATTTCATCTTTCTGAAATCGTTCGGCGCGAACGCCGCCTCCTTGCTGAAGAAGCGCACCCAGCCGGCATCGCCCCAGGCCAGCACGACAAAGCCCCGGTCGAGGAAGCGCTTTTCCATGGCCGGACGCATCTTCTCGCGGACGTAATCGACCTCCTCCCAGCTTTTGAACATCATCGGCATGTTCTGCAGCGCAGCGATCGACGGTTCAATCTCGCGCAACCCGACCACCGAGAGCAAACCGCCCTGCAACTGGCCGATGCGCATCCGGCGCACCATGTCCGTCTCGCCGCCCTGGCTGCCATCCGGATAGACCAGATACTTGGCGCCGCTACCCTGCGCGCCACGCCAGGCTTCACCGAGATCCATCAATTGGCGGTGATACAAGGAATTTTTCGGCGCCAGGGTGCCGATGCGCAACTGCCTGTCGGCGGCCAGGGCATTCAGGGCAAGAAAGCTGCCAAGCAGCAGCGCAGCCAGTCTGATCTTCATTTTATCTCCGGGAATTCCGATTCGGTCAGAACAGGTCGGGTGCCTGTTCGAGCAGCCATGCCGCACGGCGGCGCATGACCTCGTTGTGCAGCGCCTGCGGACTCTCCGGAGCATCCTTGATGGCCACGGCCTGCTTGAGGAGGTTTTCGAACAGGGCACGGTCACCGGTCGGCTGGGCATAACCCTCAGCTTTGCCGACCAACGCCCCGGCACTCCTGCCGCCGCCCTGGACAATGGCCTGATCGAACCAGGCCAGCGCCTG
>CAIYYE010000632.1 GCA_903930395.1 uncultured beta proteobacterium | reverse complement strand
ATGCTGGTCGCCTACCACCTGCGCATGCCGGACCAGAAGCGCGAGGCCGTGCAGCGCTTCAAGGAGCTGAAATTCACCATCGTCGCGGCCGGTGATTCGTACAACGATACCGCCATGCTTGGCGAAGCCCATGGCGGCATACTCTTTCACCCGCCCGAGAACGTCATCCGCGAGTTCCCGCAGTATCCGGTCGTGCTCAATTACGACGATCTGCGCACGGAAATCGACAAGGCGTTTGCCCGCGCCGCTGGCTGAGTGCGAGCCCGACATGGCGGCTGGGAAGGATTTCGATCCGGAATTGGTTCGTGGCCTTAAGGCCCTGGCCGAAACCACGTTCCCCAAACGCTGCCGGTGCTGCAATCGCGTCTTTAACGATGTCGCCGATTATGTGATGCAGACGGAAGCCATGCCCAATGGCCGACGTTCCCTGAAACAATCCCTTGACGATGACGGCAAGGTGATTGTCGATCTGTTCCGCAACTGCCCCTGCGGCTCGACCCTGATGGACTCCTTCGGCAACCGGCGCGATGCCACGCCGCAAGGCGAGGCGCGGCGGCTGCGTTTCGATGAGCTGATGGACTATCTGGTCGGTCGCGGCTTGGCGACCGACAGTGCCCGCCAGGAATTGCTCAAGCTCCTGCGCGGCGAAGCAAGCGAACTGCTCAGCACCCTACCCCCGTCAGCAACCGGAAACCTGTAAAGAATGCATAGCGACCGCTTCTACACCCTCTCCGCGTCCTGCCCCGATCAGGTCGGCATCATCGCCCGGGTTTCCGGCTTCATTGCCGGCAACGGCGGCTGGATACTCGAATCGAGCTTCCATGCTGACGCCCTGACCGGGCGCTATTTTATGCGCATCGAGATCAAGGCCGATTCGCTGCCTTTCCTCCTCGCCGAGTTCCGCGAGCGTTTCCGCACCGAGGTTGGCGAGCCACTCCGGATGAACTGGCAGATCAACGACAGCGCCATCAAGAAACGCGTTGTCGTCATGGTTTCCAAGCAGGAGCATTGTCTCTACGACCTGCTGGCGCGCTGGCAAGCCAAGGAACTCGACATCGAGATTCCCTGCGTCATTTCCAACCACGACACTTTCCGCGGCTTTGTCGAATGGCACGGCATTCCCTTCCACCATGTGCCGGTAACCCCCGACAACAAAACCGCCGCATACGCCGAGATCCAGCGCATCTTTGATGATGTGCGCGGCGACTCGATGGTGCTCGCGCGCTACATGCAGGTCCTGTCGCCCGAGTTGTGCGACGCGCTGGCCGGCAGGATCATCAACATCCACCACAGCTTCCTGCCCAGCTTTGCCGGCGCCAAACCCTATCACCAGGCCTATACGCGCGGCGTCAAGCTGATCGGCGCGACCTGCCACTACGTGACGAGCGAACTCGACGCCGGCCCTATCATCGAGCAGGACGTCATCCGCATCGACCACTCCGACTCCCCGGAAGACATGGTCCGCTACGGCAAGGATATCGAAAAGACCGTGCTGGCCCGCGGGCTGCGCTACCACCTCGAAGACCGGGTGCTGGTGCATGGCAACAAGACCGTGGTTTTCCGCTAGGCCGGCATGCTGATCCGCCGCGCCGATTCGCTGCTGCTGGTTGTCGATATCCAGCAGAAACTGGCTCCCGCCATTCACGACAGCGCGCGCGTTGCCGCCAACTCGGCCCGCCTGCTTGAAGGGTCGCGCCTGCTGTGCATACCGGCTTTCGTCTCCGAGCAATATGTCAAAGGCCTCGGCCCCAGTCTCGAGATCATTCGCCAGGCGGCCGGCCATGCCCGTTTCTTCGAGAAAACGCATTTTTCCTGCGCTGCCGAACCGGGCGTCCTGGCGCTATTGCGCACCGCCCAACGGCCACAAGTCGTGCTGACCGGGACGGAAACGCACGTCTGCGTCCTGCAGACGGCTTTCGGCCTGCTCGCCGCCGGATTCGAGGTTTTTCTCGTCAGCGACGCGGCGGGATCGCGCACACCGGAAAACCGCAGCGCTGCCATCGAGCGCATGCAGGCTGCCGGCATCGCTATCGTCACTACCGAAATGGTGCTTTTCGAATGGCTGCATCAGGCCGGCACCGACGACTTCCGCAAGCTGCTGCCGCTGATCAAATAGCTTTTAGCCGGGCATTCCCGGTTATCCGTAAAACCCGCCCGATCCAGGAATT
>CAIYYE010000631.1 GCA_903930395.1 uncultured beta proteobacterium | reverse complement strand
TTGTCAGCGGTAACCGCCTTCGTTGGCATTGTGAATGATCCAGGTCAGGTAGTGGCCGCTGCCGAAGCCAGCCTGATTCGAGAAAATCAGGCGCCCCTGGCCCTTGTAGGCCATTTCCCAGCGTGTCTTGTCGCTACCGAAGTAGAAGGGAATGAAGGCCTTGCCGGTGACATAGGCGCCCTGATCGGTCGGCTGGCCGACGATATCGGTCACCTGCTGCTGCGACATGCCGATCTTGAGACGGGTGAACCGGCTGTTGGCAGCCGGCAAGCCGCTAATTTCGCCCTGCCAGTCATTGAGCCCCTTGACCTGCGTCCCCTGACCAGCTTCGACCTTGGTCGAATCGGTAACCGGCTTGTTCTTGGACAAATCGTAGTGACCGGCGGCACTAGCTGACGGCACGACCGGCGTCGCGCTGGTTGCCGATGCAGGCACGCAATCGGGCGGCGCAGCGGCCTTGTTTTTCGTTTTGCCACTCTTGGTTTTCGATTTGCTCTCTACCTTGCACACCGGCTTGCTTTCAGGCACCGGTTTGCTCTCGACGACTGGATCGGGGGCCTTGCTGGCAGCCTTGAGCGGCGCCGTTTCAGCCTCCGGCTTGCTCTGGTTAGCGTTACAGGCGGCCAGACCGAGCATGATCGCAGCAGCGAACAATCGGGAGGGCAGGGAGTTTCCGTTCATATTTTTCATGGGCAGGCTCTCGGAGAAATCGGGGCTCGGGCAACTCCGCCCGCTGGCAGTGCAGTATATCGGGATCAATGCAACACGCCACCCTGACCGCTGGCCAATGCCTGTAATCAACGAAACGCCTACCCAAAAATAGGGTTTTCCCCGATAATTTAGGCTTTTCAGCAGGCTGGATTTCCGGATCATGAGCGTCAGCAATCTCCCCAAGTTCTCTCCCCTGACCGGCGCCATCCGCGCACTGGCCATGGATGCCGTCCAGCAGGCCAATTCCGGTCATCCCGGCGCCCCGATGGGCATGGCGGAAATTGCCGAAGTACTGTGGCGCCGCCACCTCCGTCACAACCCGACGAACCCGCACTGGCCTGACCGCGACCGCTTCGTGCTCTCGAACGGCCATGGCTCGATGCTGATCTACGCCCTGCTCCACCTGACCGGCTACGACCTGTCGATTGCCGACCTCAAGAATTTCCGCCAGTTGCACGCCCGCACCCCGGGCCATCCGGAGTACGGCTACACCGCCGGTGTCGAAACCACGACCGGCCCGCTCGGCCAGGGCATCACCAATGCCGTCGGCTTCGCGCTGGCCGAAAAGGTGCTCGCCGCCGAGTTCAACCGGCCCGGCCACGAAATCGTCAATCACCACACCTACACCTTCCTCGGCGATGGCTGCCTGATGGAAGGCATCTCGCACGAAGCCTGCTCGCTGGCCGGCACGCTCGGTCTCGGCAAGTTGATCGCCTTCTGGGACGACAACGGCATTTCCATCGACGGCCACGTCGAAGGCTGGTTTACCGACGACACCCCGAAGCGCTTCGAAGCCTATGGCTGGCACGTCATCGACGAGGTCGACGGCCATGACAGCGCTGCGGTCGAAGCCGCCCTGCTCACCGCCCAGTCCGTCACCGACAAGCCCAGCCTGATTTGCTGCAAGACGACCATCGGCGCCGGTTCGCCGAACAAGCAAGGCTCGCACGACTGCCACGGCGCACCGCTCGGCAAGGACGAAATCGCCGCTGC
>CAIYYE010000630.1 GCA_903930395.1 uncultured beta proteobacterium | reverse complement strand
CGCGGCGACGTCGGTGGCGACCAGTACCGAGCAGCTGCGATTGGCGAACTGCACCAGCACCTGGTCGCGTTCGCGCTGTTCCATCTCGCCATGCAGGGCGAGGGCGACGAAGCCTTCGGCGCGCAAGACCTGGAGCAGGTCGCGGCACTGCTGGCGGGTATTGCAGAAGGCCAGGGTGCTGACCGGGCGGTAATGCTTGAGCAGCAGCGCAACGGCAGCCAGCCTTTGTTCGTTGGTTACTTCGTAGAAGCGCTGGCGGATCTTGCTGCTCTCGTGCTGTTCGGGCAGGGTGACCTGCTGCGGCTCGCGCAGGAAAGCCCGCGCCAGGGTGGCGATGCCTTCCGGAAAGGTGGCGGAGAAAAGCAGGGTCTGGCGCGCCTTGGGGCAGGCCTTGGCGACGAAGGCGATGTCATCGTAGAAACCCATGTCGAGCATGCGATCGGCTTCGTCCAGCACCAGTGTATCGAGCGCGGAGAGGTCGAGGCTCACGCGTTGCAGGTGGTCCATGATGCGCCCCGGCGTGCCGACCACGACATGGGCGCCGTGCTCCAGGCTGGAGATCTGCGGCCGCATGGTGCTGCCGCCGCACAGGGTCAGCACCTTGATGTTGTCTTCGCCGCGCGCCAGGCGGCGAATTTCCTGGCTCACCTGGTCGGCCAGCTCCCGCGTTGGACACAGCACCAGCGCCTGCACCGCGAAGCGGCGCGGATTCAGCCTCGCCAGCAGGCTCAGGGCAAATGCCGCGGTCTTGCCGCTGCCGGTCTTGGCTTGCGCGATCAGGTCGTGGCCGGCCAGGGCCAGCGGCAGGCTGGCTGCCTGGATCGGCGTCATCGTCCGATATTCGAGCTGCGCCAGATTGGCCAGCATGGCCGGCGACAGCGGAAGGCTGTCGAAACCCTGGCCGGCGGTGGTGTCTTCGCTCATCCGCAACTCAAACCTTGCGCTTGCGGGCCGGCATCGGCTTGCGCTGGCGTTGGCCCGGCTTGTGAACCTCGGCCTCCGGCTTCGGCTTGGGTACCAGCAGGTTCTTGGCCGTCGTCTTGGCTGCCGCGCGATGCGCCAGAATGGCGGCCGTCACCTGCTCAGCCGTCAGTACCACTGCGGCGTGCTCGCCCTTGATGTTGTAGAGCGACAGGTTGTCCTTGAGCGCGAACAGACGTTCCGGTGTCTCGGCCTTGCGCGGCAAGCCGGTCACCATCGTCTGCGCAGCCGCAGTCAGGAGATAGCCACCATCGGCTTCGACGAGCAGGCCACTTTTCGCCAGACGCTCGAAAGCCTCGACGACTTTCTGTTCGCCCGGAATGTTGTTGTTCAGCAGGGCAGCCGCAGCAACGACCTCAAGCAGCTCGGCCGGCCGCCGCTTGGCAGCAAGGGAGGTGGCCAGTAACAGGAGGACGTCGACGTCGTGGACGGGGTGCATGAAATTACCTTTGCAAATGGGGGAATGAGAACCGGAAAACGAAATGGGCGGCAAAAACGCGCCGGGCGGTTTCTCGAAAGAACGAGAGTGTACTGCTTTGTTGATCAATACGTCGCCAAACTCGGCGGGCGACAACCAGAAAATCCGTTTCTATGGTGAAAATGCCGATTGCGACGGTGAACCGGAAATATTGGCCAAAATTGAAATGAAAAAAGCCGCCCGCAGGCGGCTTTCCAAGTCAGGCTGGTAATTACTTGCTGGACAGCGCCATCATCAGATCGTTGATGCGCTTGACGAAGCCAGCCGGGTCATCCAGCTGACCACCTTCGGCCAGCGTCGCCTGTTCGAACAGCAGCGCTGCCCAGTCGTCGAAACGGCTTTCCTCGTACTTCAAACGCATCACCGCCGGGTGCTGCGGGTTGATTTCGAGGATGGGCTTCGAATTCGGCATCGGCTGACCAGCCGCCTTCATCAGGCGGGCCAGATTGCCCGACGGATCGTGCTCGTCAGACACCAGGCAGGACGGCGAATCGGTCAGACGGTAGGTGACGCGAACATCTTTGACCTTGTCGCCGAGCGAGGTTTTCACCTTCTCCAGCAACTCTTTGTACTCGTCAGCCGCCTTCTCGGCTTCCTGCTTCTCGGCTTCATCTTCCAGCTTGCCCAGGTCCAGACCGCCCTTGGCGACGGATTGCAGGTGCTTGCCCTCGAACTCGGTCAGGTG
>CAIYYE010000629.1 GCA_903930395.1 uncultured beta proteobacterium | reverse complement strand
GCGGGTCCGCATCGGCGACACTTTGGTGCGTGTTGTAGTCAGTATTGATGATGACCGGAGCGCCCGGGCCGAGCGGCATTGAATCGCCGTCAGCTTCGTTCAGGAACTCCGGAGTAAGCATCCGGGGCATCACCTGATCGGCCGCCCCGAGGTCGATTTGCCCGGGCAGCAGGCTGTTGTAGGTGCCATCTACGGTACGCAGGCCAGCCGGCAGCAATGGGCTGATGGGCGTTCCATCGAGGTTCTTCAATTCGCCAGTGGCGGCGTGTTGCTCGGCAATCCTGATCTGCTTGAGAATGAATTCAAGATCAGCAACGTTGATATAGAAATTGGCAGCCATGATATTTCCTCTCACAAACCAGGTAGAAATATGTACAGGCACGCCGATCAAAACACTCACCCACCGGTTACGACATCAGCCTCGCCTTGTACGATCCGTCGGCTGCAAACCCGGCAACCGACGAATCCATCTTAGCGAGCTGACCAAAAACAAGAATGGGATCTAACAACCTATTTCCAGAGGACTATTTGCCCTACTGAAGGAGGGCAAATCGCCCGCGCCACCCGGGATATTTGTCCTGGGTGAGCCATGACATTTCTCTTGCCGGCGGCTTTTGAGCGCAGCGAGGCAGTACCTGGCTATTGGCATTTCTTCACGTTGTCCGTCACGCAATGAACGCACAATTTATGCTCGATGGAGAACATGACGAGCGCGAGCCGGTTCTCCAGACCAAGCTTGTTGTAGATCTCGGTCAGGTGGTTGCGCAAGGTGTGCTCGCTCATGAACAGGCTGCTGGCAATGGCCTTGTTGCGCCCCCCGGGGATCAAGGCCATCGTCTGGATGATTTCGAGTTCCTTCGGGGTCAGTCTTGAAATCCGGCTGAGGTTTGAATCTTCACAGGGCGGTGCCATCGGAGCACTCATGGTCTTCAGCAAGCGACTGGTAGTGCCACGATCGAGCCAGACCTCACCGGCATGTACGCGACGGATCGCCCGCAGAATGACATCGGCACTTTCACTCTTCAGCACCAGGCCACTGGCGCCTGCCAGGATTGCCCGCTGGTGTACGGCAGGATCCTGCAAGGCTGTCAGCACCAGAACCTGGGCCTGCGACTGGCGCAAAATTTCGTCAAGAAAATCGAGGCTGCTTTCGCCGTTCAGGTCCAGGTCCAGCAAAATGATGTCGGGTCTCGCATGGGGCAGCAGTTCAAACAATTCCTTGCGGCTGCTGGCCTTGCCCACCAGCTGCATGCCCGGCTGCTCTCCCTCGATCAGTCGCTCCAATCCCCACAACAGGCTTTTATGGTCATCCACGAGAAAAACGCGAATGGCCAATTCGAGTTCAACTGTATTCAGCATAGCGTGCTTCCTTGTATTGGAGGGGTATCCTGGCAGTAACCACCGTCCGGCCATCGGCCAGCCGTTCGACATTGACGCACCCGCCAAGGTAGGAGACGCGCTCTGAAATGGAGCGCGGCTGGAACAGCATGGAAATTTTCGTGACGTCATCCGGATTGATGACCTGGACAGTGATCTCCCCGCCCGCCGTGCTCAGGTTGATGGCCGCATGGCTGGCATTCGTATGTCGCCGGATATTGCTCAGGGCTTCGCAAACCATCTGGTAGATGGCTGCGGCAAGCCGGTCGTGAAGCTGCAGGTCGGGACTGGCGTTGATGGACACTTCGATCCCGTAGCTGTTCTGGTATTTTTCCACCACATGCTTGATCGCCGGTATCAAGGGCTCCTTGAGGTGCGCCTTGAGAACGCCCACATACTGGCGCAACTCGCCGATACTCTCCGCTGTCATGTCCACCAGATCATCCACATCGGCAGCGATGGCATCACTCACTGAGATCTTTCGGCGCAGTGCTTCCAGACCCAGCTTGAGCCCGATATACGGTTGTATCGTCGAGTCATGCAGATCAAGCGATATCTGCCGGCGGATGGTGGTGGTGGCTGCGACGGCGATATTGTCCAGCAAATGGATATTCTCTATGAACGGAGCTATCTGATTAATGACCTGCTGCAGGAAACTGATGTCCGACACCTTCAGATATTCATAGCAATTGGTGATGTAGATGCGCCCGATATCCTGGCCATGAAGCAGCAGAGGCACGCTGATGAAGCGGTCTGCTTCGAGCAACTGGGCAATCGCTTCACCACAGTCAGACGGGTCTTTCGTCACCCGGCCAGCCGGCCCGTAGACCTTGGTTGAAGACAGCCACAGGC
>CAIYYE010000628.1 GCA_903930395.1 uncultured beta proteobacterium | reverse complement strand
TCTGGGCTATGCGCTATGGCTGGCCGGCCAGTTCGAGACGGCCGGTGCGGCCGTTCAGATGTTCGAGAGCCGTGCCTGGAATCGTCGGCTCGGCTCCTCATTCGCCCTCGGGGTCGATGGCATCTCGCTCGCCATGCTGTTGCTGACGGCGCTGCTGTCGCTCATTGCCGTGCTGGTTTCGCGGCGCATGGAAGAGGGTGCCCGCCTCTATTTCATGCTCGTCCTGTTGCTTGAGTCGGCGATGTTCGGCGTGTTCACGGCGCGCGACTGGTCGCTGTTCTATGTTTTCTGGGAAGCGACCCTGCTTCCCCTGTTCTTCCTGATCGACCGCCTGGGTGGCCCGAACCGGCAGCGCGCGGCGCTCAATTTCTTCCTGTACACATTGGGCGGCTCGGTGTTCATGCTCGTCGCCCTGCTTTTTCTCTACGATGCGGCGCCCGGTCACAGCTTTGCGATGGCCGACATGGCCGAGGGCGGTCGCGGCCTGCCGCTCAATACCCAACTGCTGATCTTTGCCGGCCTGTTCATCGGCTTCGGCGTCAAGATGCCGGTCTTTCCGCTGCATGGCTGGCTGCCGCTGGCCCATGTCGAGGCGCCCAGTCCGGTCTCCATCCTGCTCTCCGGCGTGCTGCTCAAGATGGGTGCCTATGGCCTGATCCGTGCCGCCGAGACGCTGCCTGCCGCCCTGCTGGCGACGCAGGACTGGCTGGTCATCCTCGCCTTCATCAGCCTGCTCTACGGCGGCATCCTGGCCTGGCGGCAGCAGGACCTCAAGGCGATGGTCGCCTATTCGTCGATTTCGCACATGGGCATCGTGCTGCTCGGCATTGCGACGCTCAACGTCACCGGACTGACCGGTGCCGTCATGCAGATGGTGGCGCACGGGCTGACCGCCGGCCTGCTCTTCCTCGTTGTCGGGCTGCTTTACCAGCGCACCCACAGCCGCGATCTGGCCGACTACGGATCCCTGCTCGGCAAGGCCCCACGTTTCGCCTTTTTTACGGCTTTCGGCCTGCTTGCCGCGCTTGGCCTGCCCGGTAGTGCCGGCTTTATCGCCGAACTGCATGCCCTGGTCGGCGGCTACCTGCGCTGGGGCGGCTGGGTGCTCATCCTCTGCCTCGCCATGTTGATCGGCGCAGCCTACAGCCTGCGGGTGATCGGTCGCCTGTGCCTGCCCGGCAAGTCGATGGAACTGGCGGACATGACTCGGACCGAAGCCGTGGCCGCCGGGCTGCTGGCGGCCTGTATCGTCGGTCTCGGCATCTGGCCGGCGCCCTTGCTCGACCTCATCGCCGGCAGCGTCGGCCAGGTCGCCCACCTGTTCGGGACCTGAGATGAGCGCCGAGCACGAACTGCCCATCAGCGAACGCCTGGCCCACTGGCTCGAGCATCTGACGCATGTCCTGCCAGCGCAGGCGCCGATCCGCGATTTCGTGCATCACAACACCCTGCATGGCTTCCAGCATCTGCCCTTTACCGATGCCTTGGCAGCGGCCGGCGCCATGACCGGGGCGACGACTTACTGGCCCGAGTCGACATTTCGCGCCTGCCTGGCCAGCGGACGGATCAGTGCCGACGACCTGCGGGCCAGTCTGGACGATAGTGGCATCGCCGACCTCGATGCCCCACTGTTCCGTGGCATCACACGGCGTGATGTCCTGCTCGCCAGCCTGATGGCCGGCAACGAGAGCCCGGATGCCCGCCGCCTCGATTGGCTGGCACGCGAAGGCAAGCTGGCTGACGATCCGTTTTTTGAGCATTTTCTGGCCTTGGGGGCAGATGTCGCGGCGCGGCCCGCCGAGGTGTCATGGCAAGCGCTGGCCAGCGAGCGCTGGGCCGAACTTTGCGGCCGGGTTGGTAGCCGCTGGACCTGGCGCAGCGTGCTCGAACATCTGGGCGGCGAGGATGTGCTGGCGCGGGTGCGCAGTATTCTCCAGCGGCATCTGGCAGCCCATCTTGATCTTGGCGTGGCGGCCTGGCGCAATCCGGCGCAGGGCCAAGGCTTCTTCGCGGCCTGGCGGGCCAGCGCCGGTTTCGATCTGGCCTGGGAAATGGACGAGTTGCCCAATGTCCGCGACGAAATCCTGCATCTGCCCGACCGTCCGCTCGACGTCCTGCTTGAAGAGCTGCCGCGCCTGATGCCTGACGAAGGCTGCTGGTATGGCTATTTGCAACGCCTCAGCCTCGAACTGCCCGGCTGGTCCGGCATGTTTCTCTGGCGCGACCGTCATCCGGAGTTTGGCGACGGGACGCCGGTGGTGATGCTCGATTACCTTGCCGTGCGCGTCCTGCTCGAGCGCCTGCTCACCGACGACTTGCTGCGTCGCCTGAGTGGCGGGCCGCTGCAACTGTCCGAACTGGCCGATTACTATGCCGCCCGTCCGGAGGAGTTTCTCGTGCGCGATGCGCGGCATCAGCCCGGCCTGCCCGAGGCCTTGCAAGGTCGCGCCGCTTACCTGGTCGACCTGGCCCGCAACGGGCACGTCGATGTCAATGAGTGGCGCCACCTGGCCGCAACGATGGCGCCATTCGTCTACGGCGCGCAGTCGCTGACAGCCGCCTGGGAAATGGCCGCCCTGAGCCGGCAACTGGGTTTGACGCCGGCCGATCTGCAAGCACTGGACAGCGCCGAAGTCGCCGCCCTGCGCGCCTGTGTCG
Source organism: uncultured beta proteobacterium (assembly GCA_903930395.1). Taxonomy (GTDB): domain Bacteria; phylum Pseudomonadota; class Gammaproteobacteria; order Burkholderiales; family Rhodocyclaceae; genus Azonexus. The sequence continues at coordinate 1,373 of CAIYYE010000628.1, read as the reverse complement.
GCAGTCTGGCGCCGGCCGAGCGCAGCCAGATCTGGCTGCTCGCCTACGAGCGCCACTACCGCGAGCAGCTTTTTGCGGCGCTGGCAGCCAATCATGCGCGCCAGCCTGCGCCGGGCGAAGTGTCGGCGCAGGTTGTCATGTGCATGGATGACCGCGAGGAGGGCACGCGCCGGCATCTTGAAGAAATTGCCCCGCAAATCGTCACCTATGGCGCCGCCGGTTTCTTTGGCGTGCCGGTCTATTGGCAGGGCGTGGATGATGCCGAAAAGACGGCGCTTTGCCCTATCGTCGTGCGGCCGACGCATCTCGTCCGCGAACGCGGCCGCAGCGGCGCCGAGATTATCGAGGGCCAGCGTGCAGCCCGTCGCGAATGGCGATTGCAGTGGCGCGAAAACTTCTACCAGGCGACCCGCCGCCACGCAGTAGCCGGCCCGATACTGACCGCCCTGGGCAGCCTTCCCGCGCTTGGCGCGCTGACCGGCGTGACCCTGGCGCCCGGCTGGTTTGGTCAAACGGCCCGCCGCTGGCGCGAACAATACGATGGCGGTTTGGCCACCCGGCTCGATCTGACCGCCACCCAGCCGCTTGCCGCCATGCCGGATTTGCTACAAGCAGGCTTGACTGACAGCGAGCAGATAGAGCGGGTCGAAGCCTTCCTGCGCATGATCGGCCTGACCGATCATTTTGCGCCGCTGGTCCTGATCTTCGGCCACGGTTCGGGCAGCCGGAACAATCCCCACCTCTCGGCCTACGACTGTGGCGCCTGTTCCGGCAAGCACGGCGGGCCGAATGCCCGGATCTTTGCAGCCATGGCCAATCGTTCCGAAGTGCGGGCCGGCCTGGCCGGACGCGGCGTGGCTATCCCCGACAGTTGCTGGTTCATCGCCGCCGAGCACAACACCTGCGATGACGGGGTTGAGTGGTACGACCTCGATATCGTGCCGGAACGCTTCCAGGCTGCACTCGATACGCTGCTCGGCCAGATCGGCGAAGCCTGCCGGGCCCATGCCGCCGAGCGCTGCCGCCGGCTGGCCTCGGCCCCGCTGCGTCCGACGCCGTGGAAAGCCCGTCAACACATGCTGGGTCGGGCCAGCGATATTTCCCAGGCGCGGCCGGAGCTGGGTCATGCCACCAACGCAGCGGCTTTCGTCGGCCGGCGCGAGATGAGTCGCGGCCTTTTTCTCGACCGCCGGGTCTTCCTGATTTCCTACGACCCGAGGCGCGACGACGACGGGCAGATCGTCGAAGGTATCCTGCTCGCCGCCGGTCCGGTCGGCGCCGGCATTGCGCTCGAATATTATTTCTCGACCGTCGACAACGAGCATTTCGGCTGTGGCTCGAAAATCACGCACAACATCACCGGGCTGTTCGGG
>CAIYYE010000627.1 GCA_903930395.1 uncultured beta proteobacterium | reverse complement strand
GATGACAAGGGGCAGACCTTTGCGCCGAACTTCATTCAGACGTTTTCGGTCAGCCTCAACGGAAAAATCATCATCGACGGACAACTGAATACGTCGATTTCGAAAAACCCGCTATTTGCCTTCAAGGCCCGCGGCATCAAGGCCGGTGACAAGCTATCGGTGGCCTGGCTAGATAACCTTGGCGACCAGCGCCGGGATGAAATCACCGTTGCCTGAAATTCCCGCTGCACAAAAGAAAAAGCCCGTCTGAAACCAGACGGGCTTTTTAATGTTGGCTTATCCGAAAGCTCAGGTGCCCTGGATATTGGAAGCCTGCTTGCCCTTGGGGCCTTGCACGACGTCAAAGGAAACCTTCTGGCCTTCCTTCAGGGTCTTGAAACCATTCATGTTGATGGCGGAGAAGTGAGCAAAGAGATCTTCGCTGCCATCATCAGGAGTGATAAAGCCAAAACCTTTGGAATCATTGAACCACTTGACAGTACCGAGTGCCATGTTTGCAACTTTCTTACAAAAGACTAACAAATTTACGGGTCTCCCCGACTCCCTGTTTGAACTCAGTGACCCGGTGCATTGCAGCAACCTCGATACAGCTAGAAGCCAAACACGATTGCTTTCTACGCCAGTTGAATTATGTCGTCAACAAGTTTCGATGCCGCAGCGCAGCAAATATTTGCCCGGTCAATCGCAGCCCTGATCTGGAAATCCGCAGATTCGTCCCGATGTTTTATATTGCGGATTAAGACGGACTGTATAAAATCGAACGCATGGCGACAAAGGCTCAAGAAGGCGGACAACTCGTAACACAGCGCAGCAGGCTGGGTCCGCCCAAGATGTACAAGGTGGTGCTGCTCAACGACGATTACACGCCCATGGAGTTCGTGATCACCGTTCTGCAGCGGTTTTTTTCTCTGGATACTGAACAAGCTACGCAAATCATGCTCAAAGTTCACAACGAAGGTCGAGGCGTGTGCGGGATTTTTCCCCGTGACATCGCGGCAACCAAAGTGGAACAGGTCATTGCATTCGCACGCCAGCACCAGCACCCGCTTGCCTGCATCAAGGAGGAAAACTGATGATTGCCCAGGAACTCGAAGTCAGCCTGCACATGGCCTTCGTCGAGGCGCGTCAAAAACGCCACGAGTTCATCACCGTCGAACATCTGCTGCTGGCGCTGATCGACAATCCCTCCGCCGCCGAAGCTCTGCGTTCCTGCGGCGCCAAGACTGACGCGCTGCGCAAGGATCTGACCAATTTCATCGAAGAGCACACGCCGACCGTTTCCGGCGAGGATGATATCGACACCCAGCCGACGCTCGGCTTTCAGCGCGTCATCCAGCGCGCCATCCTGCATGTCCAGACTTCCGGCAAGAAGGAAGTCAACGGTGCCAATGTGCTGGTCGCCATCTACGGCGAGAAGGATTCGCATGCCGTCTATTTCCTGCAAAAGCAGGGGGTGACGCGACTCGACGTGGTCAATTACATCTCGCACGGCATCAGCAAGGTGCCGCAGCAAACCAAGGCCACACCGGAGGGTGAAGTTGAAACCGACGGCGAAAAAGCGGAAGCCGGGCCGCTCGAGCAATACACGATCAACCTCAACGCCCTGGCGCTACAGGGCAAGATCGACCCGCTGATCGGCCGCGACAAGGAGCTGGAGCGCGTCATCCAGACCCTGTGCCGGCGGCGCAAGAACAATCCCCTGCTGGTCGGCGAAGCCGGCGTCGGCAAGACAGCCATCGCCGAAGGGCTGGCCCGCAAGGTGGTTGAAGGCGACGTACCGGAAATCCTCGCCAAGGCCAACGTCTATTCGCTGGATATGGGTTCGCTGCTGGCCGGCACCAAGTATCGCGGCGATTTCGAGCAGCGCCTCAAGGGCGTCCTCAAGGCCCTGCAGGACAATCCGCACGCCATCCTGTTCATCGATGAAATCCACACCCTGATCGGCGCCGGCTCGGCTTCCGGCGGCACGCTGGATGCATCCAACCTGCTCAAGCCCGCGCTTTCGTCCGGGCAACTGAAGTGCATTGGGGCGACGACCTACACCGAATTTCGCGGCATTTTCG
>CAIYYE010000626.1 GCA_903930395.1 uncultured beta proteobacterium | reverse complement strand
ATTGGCTGGCGAGCCCTGCACGGCCGCACCGACGCCGGTCGAGAACAGTTCGCCGTTCTTCTCCAGCACCATGCCGGCCAGGGTGATATCGAGCTTGCGCGGATCGCCCCGGGTCTTGCCCAGCACATAGACGCCGCAGGAGGCGTTATCGGCGACCGTATCCTGGATCTTGATCTTCCAGTCGGTGATGCGCGAATCAACGATTTCGAAACAGGGCAGCACGTAGTCGGTGGCGCGGATGACGTCCATCGCGGTAATGCCCGGCCCCTTGAGGTCTTCCTTGAGGACAAACGCCAGTTCGGCCTCGGCCTTGGGCTGGATCAGCGTGGCGAGATCGATGGTGTCGCCTTCCTGATAGACCATGCCGGACAGCAGCATGCCGAAATCGGGCTGATAGACGCCGAGAAATTCCTGCACCGGCTTGCTCGTCGCGCCGATCTTCTTGCCGATGATCGTTTCGCCAGCCTGGACGCGGCGGGCGACGAAGCGTTCCTGAATCTGGTAGGCATCCTCGATGGTGATGTCCGGCTCACGTTCAAGCAGGGGACGCACCGGGCGACAAGCGAGCCAGGCTTCGTAAAGCTCGTCGCCGTAGGCGGTAATTTTGGTTTGGTCCATTTTTTGGCCTCAGAGCTTGACGCAAATATTTCGCGTCTCGGTATAGAACTCGAGCGAATGGACGCCACCTTCGCGGCCAATGCCGGATTGCTTGGAGCCGCCAAAGGCCGTGCGCAGGTCGCGCAGAAACCAGCTGTTGATCCAGGTAATACCGACTTCAACGCGGGCAGCGACCCGGTGAGCGCGCGCCAGGTTGGTCGTCCAGATCGTTGTCGACAGGCCGTAGTCGTTGGCGTTGGCCTTGTTGATGACTTCGTCTTCGCTGTCGAAGGGGCTGATATGGCAGCACGGCCCGAAGATTTCCTCGCGCACCACCGTCGCGGTTTCCGGCAGGCCGGTCCAGATCGTCGGCTGCACCCAGTGGCCATCGACCAGATCGGCCGGCATGGTCGGCACACCACCGCCGGTCACGACGTTGGCCCCTTCAGCCGCCGCCTTGGCGTAATAGGACATGACCTTCTGCTTATGCTCGGCGCTGATCAGCGGGCCGTAGTTGGCGTCCTTGTCGTCGGGCCGACCGAATTTGACGGCCTCTGCCTTGACCTTCAAGGCCTGAACGAACTTGTCGAAAATCGGCCGCTCGACATAGACGCGCTCGGTGCCCAGGCAGACCTGGCCGGAATTGAGGAAGGCCGAACGGAAAATGCCGTCGACCGCTGCATTGAAATCCGCATCGGCAAAGACAATGCCGGCATTCTTGCCGCCCAGCTCGAAAGACACATCACGCATGCCTTCCGCCGCAGCCTTCATGATTGCCGTGCCGGTGCGCGTTTCCCCCGTGAAGGTGATGGCATCAACGAGCGGATGCCGGGTCAGGAATTCGCCGGCCGAGTTCGGGCCGAAGCCCTGAATGACATTGAAGACGCCGGGCGGAATACCGACCGAGTTCATCACTTCACCAAGCAAGGTCGTGGTCATCGGCGTTTCTTCCGAGGGTTTGACGACGACGGTATTGCCGCAGGCCAGCGCCGGGCCGACCTTCCAGGTCATAAGCAGGAAAGGTGCATTCCACGGCGAAATCACACCGACCACACCCTTCGGGACGCGGATCGCGTAGTTGAGCGCCCCGGCGCCATCCGGCGTTGGCATCTGGAAGGACTCGCTCGGGACGTTTTTGACGACATCGGCGAAGACCTTGAAATTGGCCGCACCGCGCGGGATGAAGACATGACGCATGACATGGTTGGGCTGGCCGGTATCGGCCATTTCGGCGGCGACGAAATCCTCGAAACGACGCGTGATTTCGTCGGCCACACCGTAGAGCAGATCGACGCGCTGATCGGTCGTCAGGCCACCCCAGACACCGTGGCGGGCCGCATGGGCGGCACGCACGGCGGCATCGACGTCAGCCTTGCCGGCCTCGGACACGCGCGCGATGACTTTGTTGTCGAGCGGCGAACGCTTCTCGAAAGTCTTGCCCTCGCTTCCTTCGACAAACGCACCGTTGATGAAATTCTTGATCAGTTGCACGGTTTCTCCTGGCTTGGCTGCTCGCCGCTTGGGCAAGCAGAAATATTGTTTGAGCATCGGCTTTGGCCGAATGGAAATCAGTCTAGGGGTGGCGTTGCTATACCGTCCAATACCTTGTTTTCTGGTTTGCAATACCGGCAAGGTATGTTTTTGGGTTGAAGTGTTAGTGTTGCCCGACTAATGGGCTTGGGGTTCCGCCTTGCTGGCGGGCTTACTTTCTTTTGCTTCGCCAAAAGAAAGTAGCCAAAGAAAAGGCGACCCCAGGGTCGGCGCCGGCTACGCCGGTCCCTTGCGCTACTCGGAACGTCGGGCGGCTGCGGAACTCGGGCTTCGCCCTCAGACAGTCCTCGCCGAAGGCCCCCGACGTTCCTGCGTTGCTCAGCGCCTCTCATGGGGACCCCGGTGAACCATCCACAACTAACGGGAGTGCTGCTTATTCTGCTTGTTCTCCAAGGCAGGAACATTCTTTAATCCTAGGGCTGTCAGTTAATCGCGAGACGCCTTTCGGGGTCCCCATGAGAGGCGCTGAGCAACGCAGGTGCTGGCGGAAAATGGGCGAGGACTGTCTGAGGGCGCAGCCCGAGTTCCGCAGCCCCCGCCAGCGCCGAGTAGCGCAAGGGACCGGCGTAGCCGGCGCCGACCCTGGGGTCGCCTTCTTTTTGGCTACTTTTTCTTGGCGAAGCAAGAAAAAGTACGCCCGCCAGCAAGGCGGAACCCCAAGCCTATT
>CAIYYE010000625.1 GCA_903930395.1 uncultured beta proteobacterium | reverse complement strand
CCCACGGCAGATCGGCACCGGTCTCATCGACCACGGCGAACTGGATGCCCGGGAAGGGCAGCGTGCAGGAACCCGGAACCAGCGGGGTTGCGCCCGGCAACGGGGTGATCATGTGACCACCGGTTTCGGTTTGCCAGAAGGTATCGACGATCGGGCAACGGCCGCCGCCCACATTCTCGTAGTACCACGTCCAGGCAGCCGGGTTGATCGGCTCGCCAACGGAACCGAGGATGCGCAGCGAAGACAGGTCGTAGCTCTTCGGATGCACGGCGGCATTGTTGTCGGAGGACTTGATCAGCGAACGGATGGCAGTCGGTGCGGTGTAGAAAATGGAGACCTTGTGATCCTGGATCATCTTCCAGAAACGGCCGGCGTCCGGGTAGGTCGGGACGCCTTCGAAGACGACTTCGGTGGCACCGCAGGCCAGGGGGCCGTAGGTGATGTAGGTGTGACCCGTGACCCAGCCGATGTCAGCCGTGCACCAGAAGACATCGTTCGGCTTGATGTCGAATGTCCACTTCATGGTCATGATGGCGTGCAGCAGGTAGCCGCCGGTGGAGTGCTGAACACCCTTCGGCTTGCCGGTGGAGCCGGACGTGTAGAGCAGGAAGAGCGGATGTTCGGCTTCGACCCATTCCGGTTCGCAGACGTCGGACTGGTTGGCAACAGCGTCGTGCAACCACGTGTCGCGACCGGCGACCATGTTGACTTCGGCGCCGGTGCGCTTGAAGACGATGACGTTCTTGACCGACTCGCAACCACCCATGGCGAAGGCTTCGTCAGCGATCGGCTTGAGCGGGATGGCCTTGCCGCCGCGGAACTGGCCGTCGGAGGTGATCAGGGCAACCGCGCCGGCGTCGTTGATACGATCGCGCAGGGACTGGGCGGAGAAGCCGCCGAAAACGATGGAGTGGATGGCACCGAGGCGGGCACAGGCCTGCATGGCACAGATGCCTTCAACGGTCATCGGCATGTAGATGACGACGCGATCGCCCTTCTTGACGCCCATGCCGCGCAGGGCGTTGGCAAACTTGGCAACCTTGGAGAGCAGTTCCTTGTAGGTGACCTTGGTGACTTCGCCGTTGTCGGCTTCAAAAATCAGGGCAACCTTGTCGCCCAGACCGGCTTCGACATTGCGATCGAGACAGTTGTAGGAGACGTTCAGCTTGCCGTCGGCAAACCATTTGAAAAACGGAGCGTTGGACTCATCAAGCGACTGGGTAAACGGCTGCTTCCACGTGATCATTTCACGGGCGCGCTTGGCCCAGAATTCCGGGTAGTCGGCTTCCGCTTCCGCGCACAGCGCCCGATAGGCGTCCATCCCCGAAACCGCCGCGTTCTTGACCATTTCGTCAGACGGATAAATTAGCTGCACGGACTCATTCGACATATTCTTCTCCTCTGCGGTACTTCGCAATTTATGTTGAAACAACCGATTGGATCCCAGGTTTTCCCTAGGAACTTTGTAAAGCCGCGCAAGCTGGAGAAAAACCGACTCCCCCGCCAGCGTTGAAGCGGCATTAGACTTACATAATCTTACAAAGGCCTTACGAAATCACGCTGCGGCGCAGCATTGCCGGGGATTCGGGCAGCGCAGGTGTCGCGTGATAAACTTCGGCTCCCCAATAAAACGATTCCAACAATGAGTTCGCCCATCAAATATCTCGAGTCCTTCATCTTTGCCAGCCGCTGGATTCAGGCCCCGCTATACCTCGGCCTGATCGTTGCCCAGATCGTCTATTGCTGGCTGTTCATGGTCGAATTGAGCCACCTCGTCCATAACGCCATCGACGCGGCCCATATCAGCGAAGCCGAGATCATGCTCGCCGTGCTCGGCCTGATCGACGTCGTGATGATCGCCAACCTGCTCGTCATGGTCATCGTCGGCGGCTACGAAACTTTTGTTTCCCGCCTCGATCTCGATGACCACCCGGACCAGCCGGAATGGCTCTCGCACGTCAATGCTGGCGTCCTCAAGATCAAACTATCGACGGCCATCATCGGCATTTCGTCGATTCATCTGCTGAAAAGCTTCATCAATGCCGGCAACCTGTCCGAACATACCCTGATGTGGCAAGTCATCATCCACGTCGTATTCCTTTTCTCCGCCCTGGCCATGGCAATGGTAGACAAAACCATGACCCAGACCCTCGCTCTTCAATACCAGAAAAACCACTGACCCGGAGTTGCGCATGACCGCCATCAAACAAGAAGACCTCATCCAGTCTGTTGCCGATGCCTTCCAGTACATCAGCTACTACCACCCGCTCGATTACATCAAGGCCCTCGGCGAAGCCTACGAGCGCGAAGAAAGCCCCGCCGCCAAGGACGCCATCGCCCAGATCCTGACCAATTCCCGCATGTCCGCCGAAGGGCATCGCCCGATCTGCCAGGACACCGGTATCGGCATGGTCTTCATCAAGGTCGGCATGCAAGTCACCTGGCCGGATGCCACCATGAGCATCCAGCAAATGATCGACGAAGGCGTCCGCCGCGCCTACGGCAACCCGGACAACCCGCTGCGCGCCTCGGTGCTGGCCGACCCCGCCGGCGCCCGCAAGAACACCAAGGACAACACCCCGGCCGTCGTCCATTTCGAGATCGTTCCCGGCCATCACGTTGAAGTCATCTGCGCCGCCAAGGGCGGTGGCTCGGAAGCCAAATCCAAGTTCGCCATGCTCAATCCGTCCGACGACCTCGTCGACTGGGTGCTCCACAAGATTCCCGAAATGGGCGCCGGCTGGTGCCCGCCCGGCATCATCGGCATCGGCATCGGCGGTACGCCGGAAAAGGCCATGCTGCTGGCCAAGGAATCGATCATGGCCCCGGTCGACATCCACGAACTGAAGGCGAAAGCGGCGACTGGTGCAAAACTGACGCGCCCGGAAGAACTGCGCCTCGAACTCATGGAAAAGATCAACGCGCTGGGCGTCGGTGCTCAGGGCCTCGGCGGCCTGACCACCGTGCTCGACGTCAAGGTGCTGGATTACCCCTGCCACGCTGCCAACCTGCCGGTCGCCCTGGTCCCCAACTGTGCCGCGACGCGTCACTGCCACTTCCACCTCGACGGCTCCGGCCCGGCCAAGCTTGAAGTGCCGAAGCTGGAAGACTGGCCGGCCGTGACCTGGACGCCGGACCTCAAGTCGGCCACCCAGGTCAATCTCAACACCCTGACCAAGGAAGAAGTCGCTGCCTGGAAGCCGGGCCAGAAACTGCTCCTCAACGGCAAGATGCTGACCGGCCGCGATGCCGCCCACAAGCGCATTGCCGACATGCTGGCCAAGGGCGAGAAGCTGCCGGTCGACTTCACCAACCGCGTCATCTACTACGTCGGCCCGGTTGATCCGGTGCGCGACGAAGTGGTCGGGCCGGGCGGTCCGACCACCGGCACCCGCAGGGACAAGGTCACCCCCATGATGCTCGAACAGACCGGCCTCATCTCGATGATTGGCAAGTCCGAACGCGGCCCGGTCGCCATCGAAGCCATCAAGGACAACAAGTCGGCCTACCTGATGGCCGTCGGCGGCGCCGCCTACCTCGTCGCCAAGGCGATCAAGTCAGCCAAGGTTGTCGGCTTTGCCGATCTCGGGATGGAAGCCATCTACGAGTTCGACGTCGAAAACATGCCGGTCACCGTGGCCGTCGACTCCTCCGGCATCAGTGTGCATAACACCGGACCGAAGGAATGGCAGATCAAGATCGGGAAGATTCCCGTCAGTGCCTGATTGGCAAAACTGCCCAACAAAAAACCGGCCTCGGCCGGTTTTTTATTGGTCCTGTGCCGCCGAGGCCCCGATCAATCGGGCTGGCGCTCTTTGACCCGTCGCGCCAGTACCGCCAGCACTTCGGCTATCTGGAAGGGCTTTGAGACATAGTCATCCATCCCGGCAGCGAGGCAGGTATCACGATCCACCCCGCTCGCGTTTGCGGTCAGAGCAATGATGGGGATGTGCTGGCCGGACAACTCGCAAGCTCTGATCTGCCGCGTTGCTTCAACACCATCAAGCTTGGGCATCTGCATATCCATCAAAATGGCGTCGAACTCATGAGCATCGGCCACATAGGCAGCCACGGCCTCTTCGCCATTTGTCACAAGATGCACGGTATGCCCATGTTTGCGCAGGAGCCCGAGGGCGACCTTCTGGTTGATCGGATTGTCCTCCGCCAGCAAAATCCGCAGGGGCCGCAAACCTTGAGCCGCGGGCTTGCTTGATGGCAATGCGGCTTGAGCCACATCCGCTTTTTTCAGCAGAACATTGAAACGGAAAGTACTGCCCTGCCCCAGCGTGCTCTCGGCGGAAATCCTGCCGCCCATCAAGCCGACCAGATGCGAAACGATGGCAAGGCCCAGCCCGGTCCCCCCGTAATTCCGGGTCGTCGAGTGGTCGGCCTGGATAAACGGCTGGAATATGCTGCCGAGCTTTTCGGCTGGAATGCCGATGCCGCTGTCGGTGACCGAAATCTGTACGTCCACCTTGCCGTCAGGTCGGTCGGCCCCAATCTGAACGATGACCTTGATGATCCCATCCCGGGTGAACTTGATCGCGTTAGCCGTCAGATTGGTCAATATCTGGCGCAGTCGCGTCGGGTCTCCCAGCAAACTGCCCGCAAGCGATGGCGAAATCTCGCTGACCAGCTGGACGTTGCGCGACGCTGCGGAGGCATTGAGTATCCCCAGTGTTTCCCGGATGAGTCGCCCCAGATCGAAGGGAATCACTTCCAGCTCCATTTTTCCGGCCTCGATCTTGGAGAAGTCCAGAATGTCGTTAACGATCCTCAACAAGCTGTCGGTGGATGATCGGGCGAGTTGAAGGTATTCCCGTTGCTCCTCGTCGAGTTTTGTCCCCAGGACCAGCTGCATCATCCCGATGATGCCATTCATCGGGGTCCGGATTTCATGGCTCATGGTGGCCAGAAAGGACGCCTTGGCCTGTGTCGCAGCCTCGGCTGCCTCCTTGGCGGCAATCAGCTGCTGGGCCGCAAATTTCTCCCGGGTGACATCGGAGAAAATCCACAACTGCCCGAGTATTTCCTGATTCGGCGCATGCACACCGACCCGGTGCAGCATCAGGACCCTGCCGTCGGACAAGGCCAGTTCGCGCGTCATGTTCCCGCTGTCTTTTTGCCACTCCTCACCATGGCTGAAGAGTGGCGCCAAACGGGTGAGCAGTACCGTCAGGGGAAGGCCACGCGAGAGGGCAGAAAAATCTTCCAGATGCCAAAGCGTGGCAAACGCATGATTTGTGTAGACAACGCTATCCCGCTTGTCTGAAAAGAGAACACCAAACTCCATGGCAGAGAGCAAGGCATCCAGACGCGCATGTTCGAGCTGGCTGGCCTCGGCCAGTTCGGACATCTGGTTGCCGGCTTCGGTCAACAGCCGGACACGCTCTGCGACGGCCCGTGACATGGCATTGAACGCTGCGCCCAGACGACCGACGTCATCATCGCCCTCGGGTACCGGTGGCGGTGTCAGCTTGCCTTCGGCCACCTCGCGGCTGGCCTGGGTCAGGACGGAAAGCTGCCGGGTGATGAGCAGCCCCAGGAAGGCCAGAAGCGCTGCGGAAAGCAGGAGTTCTCCGCCGGCGATGCCCAGCCCCTGAATGAGCAGATCGTGTCGGGCCGCAATGATTTCTGTCAGGTCCAGACCAAAATGAAGTGTACCGAGGCGTTGACCTGACAGCTTGATCGGGCGTTCAACGTCATAGCGTGGCGTTTTCTCCGTGACATCAAGATCAAAGCGCTCATCCGGTACCGGCAATGGCTGATCGCGCGACCAGCCGGAAATCGCCACCACCTTACCCCGAGCATCGATGACTGCCAGATAGCTGATGCCTTTTGCCGAATGACTTTCGTCAAGGACAGCCTGTACGGTCGCGTAATCGGACTGAGCCAGCGGCGCGACCAGCGCCGCGTTGAGAATCGGCGCAATCTGTTCGGCCTGAACTTTGGCCTGCTCACCCATACGGTCACGCAACAAACGCAGACTGTTGCTGATGAGAAAAAACAACATGGTAGCTTCGACCAGCAAAGCCAAAAGCAACAGGCGACCCCGCAAGGTTTTCCAGAAAGCGAGTTTCATCAGATTTTGGCGGGATAGATCATTTGATTTGCTTGAGGGCCTGCCTGACCTCATTGGCATACGGCGTCATTTCGACAAGCTCCCGGGAATCGAGCTTCCGGTATCCGACAAGCTTGTACTTCTGGAAATACTGCTGGGCCTCCGGCGTTTCGGCAAATGCCCACAAGAGGGAATTTATCCTCTCCTTCATGGCGGCATGGCGCTTGTTGAGCAGGTAGACGCGACCGACCAGCGGCAAACTTTCGTTCAGGATGCGCAAGCGGTCACGAACGGCGGGCTGCAGGTTCTGATAGTTGGCCAGCGAGGTCATGCCGGCTGCGCCCTCGCCGTTCAATACCAGTTGCGCCACACTGTCCGAGGCACTGACATAGCGGATATTGACGTTGGCAACCGCATTGCGATGCAGCCAGTGCTGCCCCCAGATGGTGACCAAAGACGATGGCGACAGTCCGATGACCGTACTGTTGGCGAGATCCCGGGGCTCATGGTATGAGCTGTTGCTGGCCACCAGAAAGACAGCCTTGAAATCGGTCTTGTAAGTCATCAGGGGCAGATAGCCGGCATCCGCTTCAAACAGGCGGGCCTGATGACCTGTCGTCACCGACAGGTCATATTGCTGCTGAAGGCCGCGCCGGGCAAATTCCGTAAAGTCGCCTGCCGTGACGATTTCGACTGGCCTGCCAAGGGCATTCTCGAGATAGATGCGCAAGGGCTGATACATCTCGACAATGACACGCGCACTGGTATGCGGTGCGATACCGATACGGAATGCGGCCTGATTCTCCGCTGCACCCGGCATATTGAAGATGCCGGAAAGCAGAGCGATCGAGAAACCAAGCAAAAACTTGAAACGCATCGACATCCTCTCAGCTTGAAGCCCTTTTGGCAGACCGACGTATAGTAATTCCGACAAGGGGAAAATTGACCAATTTATCGGTCAATCTGCAAGACTTCAGCGTTCCGTCTTGCCGATCACACCCCACAATGCCCGGAACTTGCCCCCGAGTGTCAGCCGTTCATCGGACATGGCCTCAAGAAAATCGGACAGGCGTTTCGACTTGGCGACCGCAAAAAGCACCAGCATGACGAAACCCGAGGTCGCAATCAGCCCGTGCAGGCTGCGCTCAAGAATGGATCCATCGCCAAAGGGAATGATGTTCATGCCGAAATAGCCGGTGGTCACCGTCGCGATCAGGCCCAGTATGGTGATCACGGTGAGGCGGACGACCGTGTTCGATTGCCGGCGTTGCGAGTCGCTGTCGAGGTAGTGGCTCATTTCGCGGATTTCGTCGCGGACGTCGTCGTACAGCGCATCGTTACGCAAATGGTTGGAACACAGCCGGTACATCGCCTGCACGTGCGGCCGCTCGGAAAGTTCGTGGAACCAGTAGCGGTGGGTAAAGCGCAGGAAGGTTTCGAAATTGGCGCGAATCCGGCGCTTGAAGCGGCGGACCGAATTGTCGTCGCGGATGTCGAGATCATTGACCGCATCGACGAGCACCTCGGAGAAAGCCAGCAAGGATGCCCGATGCAGGTGGGCAATCAGGAAAACGAGAAAATATTGGTGCCGGAACTGGGCGAGCACACCGCGCTCGCCATCCATGAAAAATGGAAAAGCGGCGTCGCCGACGACAGTGAAGGCATTGCCGGTGCACATGAAACGGGTGTTCGGCCCGGCCTCGCTGTCCGTCCAGAAGCGGTCATGGCAGAAACGTTTTTCGAACTCGATGACGCTCGGCTCGTTGATCGGCAAGGTTTCGTTCGGATGCAGCATGGTGGCCAGGCCGATGCGCACCCACTCCTCGCGACTCAGGGTGCGCGGCTGGTCGACCCCGAGAAAAGCCATGACCGGCATGCGCTGGTATTCGATCAGGCGATAACGCAAGTCGCCCGCTTCGTCGGAATGGGCCAGCACCATCGGCCGCAGCAGGCTGGCCCAGTGCTCGGAAATGCACGGGCTGCGATGCTGGCAAACATAGCTCAGGTATTTCTCGCGCCTGGCCGCATCGGAACAAGCCACGACCCGACCGTCAGTGGCGATCCACTCGGCCAGATGAACGTTGTGCAAGCCTTCACCGCTCTCTTCCCAGCCGGAGGGATAGGCACGACCGAAGCGAAAGAGGATGTCGCGTACGGTCTCCAGCGGCAGATCGTTGCCCCGGACTTCCAGATTGAGCTGAACGACATCCAGATCATGGAAGAAATAGAGATCCAGATGCACGATATTCAGCTCGACTGGCACCTGCCCCTTGCGCAGGGTCAGCCTTAGCTTGGCGATATCCTTGCGCCGGAAGACATGCATCGGCGAATTACCCGGCGGGTCATCCGATGACGAATTGCGCGAACGTCCTTCACCATAGAGAAAGCGCTGGACATAGGGCAGGAAGGAGACAAACTCCCGGTAATGACGCTCCTCGAACTGACTGGCGTCTTCCATGAACTCGTCGTCGATACGGCGCCAGGGATGGGTTTCGCTGCGCGTCTCGAAAACCTCCCAATGCCGTCCCGCGCTCCCGGTTGTCTCCATGGGCTGAAGTTGCAGCGGCCAGACCAGACTGGCGTGAAAAAGGCGAACGCGACCGCTTTCCTGATCGCTCTGCATCTGGGTCATACCCCTATCCCCGTGTGAACTGCTCATTCCATTCCGATCGACACCCGTCAACGAGGACGAAGTATCCAACAAATCACGGCACAAATAAAAAAGCCGGCATCGAGCCGGCCTGCTCACTCACGCTCACACCGCTCAGGTCACCATCCGCTCGGCCCGCGCCCGATCCCACAAACGCTTGTTCATCTCCTCCAGCGGCAGTCCGAAACGGAAATTCTTGTCGAGTTCGCGGACAACAGGCATCAATTGCATGCCGACCGTTCCCAGGCAAGGGCGCAGCATGGCAGGGTCAGCCGTCGCCAGCAACGCCTTGAGTTGTCGCACGAAAGCGTCGCACATCTCGGGATCGGCATACGCCTGTTTCGAAGTAACGACCACCTGATTGCCGCCGGCACTCACGGCGTCATCAAGCCGTTCGTAAGCCAGTTGCAGCACGCCACGTTCCGTCAACTCCACGCCATCGTCGGGGACGACTGCGACACCGATGCTGATGGTCAGATGGATGCGCTGACCACTGACCGATATCTGTGCGCTGGCCATGGCCTTGCAGACCCGATTGGCAAACCCGGCGCAAATCGATGGGGTGGTCGACCGCGTCACAATCACCACCCGGCCATTTGCCAACTGACCGATATAGTCTTCCGGTCGAATTTTTCTCGACAGCAGGAAACAGAATTTCTGGGCCGAACGGAAGGCCAGTTCCGGTCCGTAGCTGGCGATGAGATCGTCATAGCCATCCAGACCAAAGGCGAGAACGCCGACACCGTGCCCTTCACGCGCATCCGGCACATTCTTCGCCAGGTACTCTTCGAGCATTTCCTCGGCAAGCACCGTATTCTCGCTGTAGCCGGCATCCTCGCTGGGCTCGTCGCGACCGGCCGTCACCAGCCGGGTGATATCGCCCAGAATATTGCTGATCCCGATATCAGATTGGACCTCGAACTGCTCGCCCTCCTCCTCGTCCTCGTCGACTGGTACTGCTGCGCGAACTTCGCCAGCATCCTCCCGCCACTCCATTGCGGCAGCGACGATGCTCTCGATTGAGGGATTGGTCGAACCTTTGACAATGAATCCGGTGACGCCATTGCGCCGTGCTTCTTGCTGGTCTGCTTCGGAAAAGGTGTTCGAAACGGACAGGAAGAAAGGCACCTTCTTGAGGCGGGACAACTTGCTTTCGCGCAGGCGGGCAAGCAGGGTCTGTTCATCCTCCCGGCTCTGACTCACGCCAGAGATCACGGCAACAATAGCGCTGTCGAGCACCATGGTCTGCCAGGCCGACTCGTCATTGGGCTCGTCACGCACTTCAAAACGGTTTGATAACTGTTTGGCCAGCGATGCGCGTACTACTTTTGAGGCATCAACCACCAGAACCTTGCGTTTTTTTGTCATTTAATCCCTAAATTCGCAGATTTTTCAATTGCTTATCGCGTAAATCCCAGTCTATTTGAAGTTTGAGCGACTGACTACTACTTTAGGCAAACTCGATTGATGCCAAACGCATATATACTCCTGACTCTTTTTGAACCCCGGCTTCGTTGTTGCTTTTTTTCGATAGGCAATTCATAGTTCGCCCACTATCTTCTTGCCCAAAATCAGAGCATCCCATGAACGCACTTCGCACCTTCCGCACCAGCACTGCCTTGGCAGGGGAACCGGTCGTCGTCCGCGTAGTCGTAGTAGGCGTCGTTACACACGCGCCGTCGCGGATCGGGTAAGCAGAAGCAGCACAGAACCCCAACCCCCGCCGGCGCAAACCGGCGGGGGTTTTGTTTTTGGAGCCCGCCGGTTGTGCCACCAACCCAAAGGAAAACTCCATGACAGAAACGCTTACCGGCGCCCAGATCACCATTCGCCTCCTTGAACGCCAGGGCATCCGCACCGTTGCCGGAATTCCCGGCGGCGCCATCCTGCCCATATACGATGCTCTCGGGCAGTCGACGGAAATCCACCACGTCCTCGCCCGCCATGAGCAGGGCGCCGGCTTCATGGCCCAGGGCATGGCCCGTGCCACCGGCCAGCCCGGCGTCTGCCTGGCCTCCTCTGGTCCCGGCGCGACCAACCTGCTGACCGCCATCGCCGACGCCAAGCTCGACTCGATCCCGCTCGTCGCCATCACCGGCCAGGTCCCCAAGGCGATGATCGGCACCGATGCCTTCCAGGAGGTCGACACCTACGGCCTGAGCATTCCGATCACCAAGCACAATTTCCTCGTCTCCTCGGCCGAAGAACTGCTCGAGGTCATTCCCCGCGCCTTCCGCATCGCCGCCTCGGGCCGGCCCGGACCGGTGCTCGTCGACATTCCCAAGGATGTGCAGACGCAGGCCATCGAGATCAGTGACTGGCCGGAACCGGGTCACGCCCAAGCCGTGCCTGCAGCCGATCCCTACTTGATCACAGAAGCCGCCACCATGATCAATGCGGCTGAACGACCTATCCTTTATCTTGGCGGTGGCGTCGTGCACTCGGGCGCCTCGGCTGCCGCCATCGAACTGGCCGAAAAAGCAGGTTTGCCGACAGTCATGACCCTCATGGCGCTCGGTGCCATGCCGGTCGATCACCCGCTGGCCATGGGCATGCTCGGCATGCATGCGGCACGTTTTACCAATCTCGCGCTCGACGAATGCGACCTGTTGATCGCCGTCGGCGCCCGTTTTGACGACCGTGCCACCGGCAAGGTGGCTGCCTTCTGTCCGCAGGCGAAGATCATTCATATCGACATCGATCCGGCCGAACTCGACAAGATCAAAACGGCGCACATCGGCATCACGGCCGACATTGGCGAAGCGCTCGGCCAGTTGTTGCCGGCGGTTCAGGCACATTCGCGCGAAACCTGGATAGCCCGCAGCAATGCCCTGAAAGCCCAGTTCCCGCTCGACATGACAGGCGCCGATAATCCGCGCTCCCATTTCGGCCTGATCGGCAGCGTCGCCGCGGCGCTGGACGACGAGGCCATCATCGCCACCGACGTCGGCCAGCATCAGATGTGGGTGGCTCAGGCCTACCCGCTGCGCCGGCCGCGCCAGTGGCTGACATCCGGCGGGCTGGGGACCATGGGCTTCGGTGTGCCTGCCGCCATCGGCGCCGCCCTGGCCGAGCGTCAGCGCACCGTGGTCTGTTTTACCGGCGACGGGTCGATCATGATGAACATCCAGGAACTGGTCACTGCCGCCGAAGAAAACGTGAACATCAAGATCGTGCTTATGGACAACGCCACCCTTGGCCTCGTGCATCAGCAGCAGACGCTGTTCTACGGCGAACGGCTGTTCGCCTCACAGTTCAGGTCATCACCGGATTTCGTCAAGATCGCCCAGGGCTTCGGTATTGCGGCCATCGATCTGGATGCATCGCCGAATCCCGCGGCAACGCTGATGGAGGCGCTTGCCCAACCGGGACCTTGCCTGATTCACGCCAGCATCGACGCCGAACAGAAGGTCTATCCCATGGTGCCGCCGGGCGCTGCCAACCGCGACATGATCGGAGCCTGAGCCATGAACGCCATCAATCGTAATGAACAAAACGCCCTGACCCGCGCCGTGCTGGAGATCGACGTGAATAATCACGCCGGTGTCATGTCGCACGTCGTCGGCCTGTTTTCGCGGCGTTCCTACAATGTTGAAGGGATTCTCTGCCTGCCGGTCGGTGACGGTCAGCAGAGCCGCATCTGGCTGCTGGTCAACGAAGACCTGCGTCTGGCTCAGATGATGAAACAGGTAGCAAAGCTGGAGGACGTCATCGCCATTCGCCGGCATAACGCCGACCATGCGGTATTCCAGGACCTGGAGACTTTCTTCCGGCCCTGAGTTCAGGCCATCAGGAAGCTGCCGGGGTTTCCCGGCACTTCCGCTTGTATTCGCGGATCAGTTCCAGCTCATCGTCGCTGATCGATTCGAAACGCAGGCCGACCAGGCGACGCTCGCCGAGACGGCGCATGCGCATCACACTGACATAGGCTTCGACCCGCCCGCCCAGATCCGGCGAATCGATCCGGCAGACGCCCACCTCGCCGCTCGGCTTGGCCCCGAGTACGGCAGCGTCAATCAGGACGCCAATACCGGAAACCGAAATGTCAGCCGCCGGCAGATCAAGGTGATGCCCGCCCAGACTCAGGAAGACATGGCCTTTCAGGTAAACGCGAGGGGAGCGACGACGTTCTTTCACGGTGAAATGTCCAGCGAAGAATCGGGTAGACATTCTCACACGTGCGGAGTTCAAAAGCACGGTGAAAACATCAAGTGCCGAGGCCAGCAACATGGCTGATCAATCAGCCGGGCAAAATTGCGAATCCAGCCCGGCAGCGAATCGGCTTTTGCCCATGACATTTGGCGTAGAATCGGCATCAAAGAAGAATTTTCCAGGCATAACATGCGATCCATCCGCGCCCTTTTCATCGTCCTGCTCCTCGCCGTATTACCTGCTCAGGCCGACGTGTGGCTCGCCCGCGACACTGCAGAGGTCGCCCTCAGAACCCATGTCGACGTACTCGAGGACAAGGATGGGCAGCTCAAGTTCGCCGATCTGGAACGCCCGGAAATCGCCAGGAAATTCCAGAAAATACCGGGCACCTCCGACCTCAATTTCGGCTTTAGCGCATCGACCTACTGGCTGCGCCTGAAACTGGCGCCTGAGGCCGGCGCCGGCTCCCGCTGGCTGCTCGAAATTGCCTACCCGCTGCTTGACGACGTCAAACTCTACACCCGTCAGGGCGATGCCTTGATCGAGCAAACCGCTGGCGATCACCAGCCTTTCGCGAACAGACCGTTTGCGCACCACAACCTGGTCTTCCCGGTTTACCTGGCCGGTGACAGCGAACAAAGCATTTATCTCAGGGTCCGCTCCGAAAGCAGCCTGACCATCCCCCTGACGCTCTGGTCACCCTCGGCATTGCACACCCACGACCAAGGCATCTACGGCGTCCTCGCTGTCTATTTCGGCATGCTCGTCGCACTGGGCCTCTACAACCTGCTGCTCTACCTCTCGCTGCGCGAAAAAATCTATCTCAGTTATGTGGGTTGCCTTTTCGGCATGGTCATTGCCCAGCTCTCACTGTTCGGTCTGGGCAACCAGTTTTTCTGGCCTGACTCGCCGGTCTGGGGCAATGTGGGGACGGTGGTCGGTTTCTGCCTGACCGGCTATTTCGGTGCGAATTTCACCCGCCAGTTCCTAAGCACAGGGGAGTTCTCGCCCAAGCTCGACAAGCTCCTTTTCGTCATTCAGTGGAGCTGCATCGGCGCGGCCTTGATCACTGTGTTCCATGACTATCGACAGGGTGCCATCGTGACCGGCATCGTCGGTTCCGTTTTTTCGCTCACCGCAGCCACCAGCGGCCTGCTTGCCATCCGGCGCCGTCAGCTTGGGGCTGGCATATTCCTGACGGCCTGGACCTTGCTCCTGATGGGTGCTGTCATGTTGGCCATGCGCAACATGGACTGGGTGCCGACCAACCTGCTGACCACCTATGGCATACAGATCGGTTCCGCCTTTGAGATG
>CAIYYE010000624.1 GCA_903930395.1 uncultured beta proteobacterium | reverse complement strand
TGCGGACCAAGTTGCATCCGCTGTGGCTGATCGCGGTCGGGGCCGGGCTGGGGCTGCTGGGCTGGGTGTGAGGCTAGTCGCTAGGTAGCAACTGCTAACTAGCGACTGACTTCTCGCTGCAAAGTCCGCAAGTCGTCGAACAGGTTGGCCAAATGATGCGAGACGTCGGCCAGTTCGGGCAGCATGAGGTCGGCGGCATCGGCCATGCCGTTGCTGCTGAGTTCCTGGATTTCGCTGGCCAGGGAATGAAAGCGGGTGTGCGCCTTGATGAGCGCCTGGAACTGCGGCAGCGCCCGCGACTTGTCGTCGGCTGCGGCCATCGCATAGCCGAAGGTGCAGCCCTGGTGGTCGGACAGTGGCATGTCGGCATAGCTGCCACGGGCGAAGGCGTTCATGAATTGCCGGCGCCAGGTGTTGTGCAGGCGGATGGCTTCGTCGAAATCGATACCTTGCATGGGGCAGCCCTTTCCTTAAGCGAGTATGCCAGCCAGGGCCTGCGTCAGGGCCCGGCATTCGGTGTCGGTGCCGACGGTGATGCGCAGGAACTGGTCAATGCGCGGCAATTTGAAATGGCGGACGATGATGCTCTGTTCGCGCAGGGCCTTGGCCAGTTCGGCCGCGTCGTGCTGCGGGTGGCGGGCGAAAATGAAATTGGCGGCGGAGGGCAGGACCTCGAAGCCGAGTCCTTGCAGTTCGGCCGTAAGGGTGTCACGGGTAGCGATCACGGCTGCGCAGCATTGCGTGAAATAGGCTTCGTCCTCCATCGCGGCGACGGCGCCAACGATGGCCAGTCTATCCAGCGGATAGGAGTTGAAGCTGTTCTTGACCCGCTCCAGGGCTTCGATCAGGGCAGGGTGGCCGACCGCGAAGCCGACGCGCAGGCCGGCCAGTGAACGCGATTTCGAAAGCGTATGGACGACCAGCAGGTTGTCGTAGCGGGCGACGAGCGGAATGGCGGTGTCGCCACCGAAATCGACATAGGCTTCATCGACGACGACGACCGAATCCGGATTGGCCTGGAGGATCTGCTCGATGGCGGCGAGGCCGAGCAGGCGACCGGTCGGCGCATTCGGGTTGGGGAAGATGATGCCGCCGTTCGGCTGTCCGCTGTAATCGGCCGGGTTGATCGAGAAATCATCGGCCAGCGGTGCGGTGCGGTACTCAACACCATAGAGGCCGCAATAGACCGGATAGAAGCTGTAGGTGATGTCCGGGAAAACGATGGGCGCAGCGTGCTTGAGCAGGGCCATGAAGACATGGGCCAGCACTTCGTCCGAGCCGTTGCCGAGAAAGACCTGTTGCGCCGTGACGGCATGGCGCTGGGCGATGGCGGCCTTGAGCAGGTCGGCGTTCGGGTCCGGGTACAGGCGCAGGCGCGCAGCATCGTCGCCGAGCTCCGCCTGAATCGCTGCCAGCACCTTGGGGGAGGGCGGGAAGGGGTTTTCGTTGGTGTTGAGCTTGATCAGATTGGCGATCTTGGGCTGCTCGCCCGGTACGTAGGGGGTGAGGTCACGAACGACCTGGCTCCAGAAGCGACTCATGGGGTATTCACGAAAGGCGTAAAAGTAGGCTGAAATGGTA
>CAIYYE010000623.1 GCA_903930395.1 uncultured beta proteobacterium | reverse complement strand
TGGCCAGCAGCGTGCGCAGGTGTCCATCGAGCGCCAGACGATTCGGCAGGTTGGTCAATTGATCGTGATTGGCCAGGTAGTCGAAACGATCCGCCTGCGCCTTGGCTTCGCTGATATTGGTAAAGCTGGCGACAAAATGGGTCGCCTGCCCGGCTGCATCGAGAATAGCCGCAATGCGCATATGTTTGGGATAGAGCGTGCCATCCTTGCGGCGATCCCAGACTTCGCCCTCCCAGTAGCCGAACTCGGCGACCTGGTCCCAGATGTTGCGATGAAAGCTCAATCCCGGATGCCCGGCGCTGAGCATGGTCGGCGTCAAGCCGAGGACATCGGCGGCCTGATAGCCCGTCGTATGTTCGAATGCCGCATTGACCGAAAGTATCCGCTGCGCGCCATCGGTCAGGATCATGGCTTCGGAAGCATGGTCGATGATCTGCCGTTGCAGGGCAAGCTGACTGGCAGCCTGTTCACGAATCCGGATGATCAGCCGGAAGCCCTCGACGAGCAGGACGGTCATGGCAAAACCGACCGCCAGCAGCACCCCGCTCCATGACGGGTTGGCCGTTGCCACGGTATACGCGGAATCGCCCGACACGCCCGGACGACTGATCGACCACCAGTCCAAACCAAGGGAAGACCAGACCAGGATGATGGCCGCAAGGGCAAACAGCAGGAATTTATGGCCGGCGAACGCCGGATTTCGGGTCACGGAACATTTTGGCTTTTATTTAAACAAAACCAGTTTAACTCAATAAAAACAATGTTTCATGAAGTTTTTTTAAACCAGATTCACAAGAAAATTCAATGTTCATATCCCGGGCTTGAATATGTCGCCCCTGAGGCTTCCTTGGGCAGGGATAGTCGACTAATTAGCCGACCACAAACCTCGATAAAGAATGGACTTGCGCCACCGCTGACAAGCTACTTAGTTGAAGCAGATCAGCTATCAGCTCCCGCAACTGCCATTACTACGCTTGACTCCCATCCTGGCCAGCAATTTTTCCGGCGGACAAAAGCCCGTAAACCCGCTCTGCAACAGGTTGAAGCCAACGAAAGCCGTAAAGGCGAGGAACCACGGCGAAACGAAAATCGGGCTGCCTTCGATGCCGAGCGCGAGGGATAGCAGGATGAAGAAACCCGCCATGATGCGGATGATGCGTTCGATGGTCATTGTTGATGCTCCTTGCGGAAGGCTGAGAAATAGAGAACCGGGATGACCACCAGCGTGAGCAGCGTGGACACCATGATGCCGAAGATAAGACTGAGGGCGAGACCGTTGAAAATCGGGTCGTCGAGGATGAACAGGGCACCGAGCATGGCGGCCAGGGCGGTGAGCGCGATGGGCTTGGCGCGAACCGCCGCCGACTGGATGACGGCCTCGCGGAACGGCATGCCGCTCCCCACCTGGAGCTTGATGAAATCGACGAGCAGGATGGAGTTGCGGACGATGATGCCGGCCAGCGCGATCATGCCGATCATCGAGGTCGCCGTGAATTGCGAGCCGAAGATGGCGTGGCCGGGCATGACGCCGATGATGGTGAGCGGAATCGGCGCCATGATGATAAG
>CAIYYE010000622.1 GCA_903930395.1 uncultured beta proteobacterium | reverse complement strand
CATTATTGAAAACACTGGTGGCGGCCGGCATCGAAGTCTGCTTCACCAATCCCGGAACGTCTGAAATGCATCTGGTGCTGGCCATCGGAAAAAGCGATGCCGTCCGGCCCGTATTGTGTCTGTTCGAAGGTGTGGCAACCGGCGCCGCCGACGGTTATGGCCGTATGACCGACAAGCCGGCGATCACCCTCCTGCATATGGGACCCGGACTGGCCAACGGCATGGCCAATCTCCACAATGCCCGAAAAGCCCACATTCCGCTCATCAACATTGTGGGCAACCATGCCACCCATCATCAGGCATACGACTCTCCGCTGAACTCCGACATCCCGGCTTACGCGAACATCTGCTCCGATACGGTTGTCATCCCGACATCTGCGGACGATCTGGCAGCCGCCGCCGTTTCCGCGGTTCAGGCATCCCTGCAAGGCTGGGGAAAGGTCGCAACGCTTATCGTTCCGGCCAATCATGCTTGGGAAGATGCAGCCATCACGCCGACTCCTGCACTGTTACCGGCGATGGAAGGGGTTCAGCAGTCCGTCATCGATACAGCGGCCGAATTGCTGTCCAACGGCAAACCCACCGCTCTGGTTCTGGGTGGACGCTCTCTCCGGGAAGATGCGCTGAAGGCTGCCGGCCGGATTGCAGAAGCCACCGGTGCAGCCCTTCTGTGCGAAACATTTCCGGCACACATGCACCGCGGAGCCGGCCGGATTGCTACCGTCCGCATCCCCTATCCGGTGGAAAGCGCTGTGGAATTGCTGAGAAATTATGAACACTTCATTCTGGTTGGCGCCACCGCTCCAACTGCGTTTTTTGCCTATCCCGGAAAGCCCAGCATCCTGACGCCTGAAGGCAGCCGCATTCACACCCTCGCCCCCATCGGCACTGACGTGCTGTCCGCCCTGAACCAACTGGCCGATAGACTGCACGCCCCGCCGGAGCCGCTGAAACGGCAAGAACGGACTTCCCTGCCAAAACCCACCGGTCCCCTGACGCCACAGTCCATTGCAGCCAGCATCACCCATCTGCTGCCAGATCAGGCCATCGTATCGGATGAAGGGGTCACCAGCAGTTTTGGCATCTATCTCGCCACAGAAAATGCGGCGCCGCATGACTGGCTGGCCATTAGCGGCGGATCCATCGGACAGGGCCTCCCGGTGGCTCTTGGTGCGGCCATTGCCTGCCCGAACCGCAAAGTCGTGTCGCTTCAGGCCGACGGCAGCGCCATGTACACGGTTCAGGCGCTCTGGACCCTGGTACGGGAAAATGCCGATGTCGCCATTGTGCTGTTCAACAACCGCAGCTATGCCATTTTGAATTACGAAATGTCTCATGTCGGCGCCGGGCAGCCCACCGAACGCACATTATCGATGCTCAGGCTGACCCCGCCGGATATCGACTGGGTGAAGATCGCCCAAGGCATGGGGATGCGGGCCACCCGAGCCGACACGGCCGATGCCTTTCATCGGCAATTTGCCGATGCCATGACGATGAAAGGCCCCTGTCTGATCGAAGCCATGCTGACGACGTCGTGATCCGTCAGGATGCGGGTAGCGCTTCCCGGAAAAGCCGGTTTGCCTGTGACACGACAATCTCCTCGGCGGCATCGCATCCGATTT
>CAIYYE010000621.1 GCA_903930395.1 uncultured beta proteobacterium | reverse complement strand
GCCGAGAACCTGCAGGCGTTCCGGGTGGATGATATTGATGTGGCCAACGAGATCGGCACCATAGTTGTTGGAGCCCTTGATCTCGATGCGCCGATCAGCATCGGGCACGACATTCCAGTTCAACAACAGCTTCTCGCGGTTGTCCTCGTAAAGCTGGACCAGGCTTACGTGGCGCACAGACTGGACTCAGCCCTGGAAAAGGGCCACGACATCGAGAGCTTCGGCCACGACATGAAGTTTTTCGCGGAATGCCCGGTCGGAAAACTTCTGTGCCAGCTCGGAAAGTATTTGCAGGTGTTGCTCGGTGGCCTGCTCGGGTACCAGCAGGACAAAGAGCAGATCAACCGGGCGACCATCCGGTGAGTCGAAGGGGACGGGTGTGGCCAGACGCAAGAATGCGCCGACCGCCTGTTTGAGGCCCTTGATTCGGCCATGGGGAATCGCCACGCCTTGTCCCAAGCCCGTAGAACCGAGCTTTTCGCGAGCGAACAGACTATCGAAAATTATCGACCGGGCAAGCCCCAGGCGATTTTCGAAGAGCATGCCGGCCTGCTCGAAAACACGCTTCTTGCTGCTGGCTTCGAGATCAAGCAGAACCTGATCGGCGGAAAGTAAGTTGGTTAAAGGATTCATGGGAAAGCTTAGAAAAACAAAGGCCGCAGCATACGTCGCCGCGGCCTGTTCGGCGCTTATTCAGCGGCGGCGTGCAGCCCGGGCTTGTCACCGCGATGGTGGTCCTGGACCTTCTGCTTGTACTTCTGAACCTGACGGTCCAGCTTGTCAAACAAGGCATCGATGGCGGCGTAAAGATCGTCACCGGACTCTTCGACGTGCATGTCCTTGCCCGGCACATGAACGGTCACTTCTGCCTTCTGTTTGAGCTTTTCGACGGACAGAACGACGTTGACGCCGGTCACCTTGTCAAAATGGCGAATCACCGGGTCCAGCTTGTTTTCGACGTATTCGCGAAGTGCCGGGGTAACTTCAATGTGATGACCACTGATCTGCAGATTCACTTTTTTCTCCTCTCTCTACAGGGTCTTGCGTAAATTGACCGGGGGGATGTTGAGCGACTCGCGGTATTTGGCCACCGTCCGTCTGGCAACTACGATTCCCTGCTGGCCTAGTATTTCGGATAATTGACTATCCGACAAGGGCTTCTTGCCATCCTCGGCCGCGATCAACTGCTTGATCAGGGCGCGGATGGCCGTAGCAGAACAGGCACCACCGGTATCGGTGGCAACATGGCTGCCGAAGAAGTATTTCAATTCGAAGATGCCACGCGGCGTCGCCATGTATTTCTGGCTCGTGACGCGCGATACCGTCGACTCATGCAAACCGAGAATATCGGCAATTTCACGCAGGACCAGCGGCCGCATCGCCACTTCGCCATGCTCGAAAAACTGGCGCTGGCGATCAACGATGGCCTGCGTCACGCGATGTATGGTCTCAAAACGCTGCTGAACGTTCTTGATCAGCCAGCGCGCTTCCTGCAATTGCGTCGACAGGTTGCCGTTGCCGCGCCGCTGTTTGGACAGAATCTCGGCGTAGAGACGGTTGATGCGCAGGCGCGGGTAGGCATCGGGATTGATGTAGGCCGTCCACTTTCCCTTGAGCTTCTTCACGATCACATCGGGCGTGATATAGCGTGCTTCAATTTGGGAAAAGCGGGCCGCCGGTCGCGGGTTCAGACTGGTGATGACAGCCTGGGCGGCCTTCAGCGACTCATCGTCGCAACCGGTCAGACGGCGGATCTTGGTGAAGTCGCGGGCGGCCAGAAGTTCGAGATGTTTCTGGACGATGCTCAGCGCCAGTTCCCGAACGCTATCGCCTCGCGGAAGGGCTTTGAGTTGCAGGGCCAGACATTCCTGCAGATTGCGGGCACCAATGCCGACCGGGTCGAAGTTCTGGATGAGATGCAGGGCGATTTCCAGCTCTTCGATTTCAATTTCGTATTCCGTCGGCAGGGTTTCCCATAGCTCTTCGAGCGAGG
>CAIYYE010000620.1 GCA_903930395.1 uncultured beta proteobacterium | reverse complement strand
CGCAAGGGACCGGCGTAGCCGGCGCCGACCCTGGGGTCGCCTTTTCTTTGGCTACTTTCTTTTGGCGAAGCAAAAGAAAGTACGCCCGCCAGCAAGGCGGAACCCCAAGCCAATTACGAAGACCCCAACCCGCAAAAACGGACCCAATCATTTTTGAACCACCACCGAGGTAACCACCCACTCCCCAGCCCCCCGCTCAACAAACTCAAACTCAACACCAGCCCCCGGCTTCAAGCCAGATACCAGCGAAGGATTCGCCAGGACAAAGTCCATCTTCATCGCCGGCCACTTCAAACTCGCCACCGGCTCATGCGTAATGCTCACTGTCCCAGTTGCCGGATCGATCGAGTTCAACACCCCAATCGCCTTGTGCCCAACAGCCACCGGCTTGCCAGCAGCAGCTTCTGCCTTTTGCATCCCCCCCAATGCCGCCTTCAGATTGCTTTCCGCATCGATCAGGAAATTGGCCGAGGTCACGACCATCTCGCCGTCGCGAATACCATCCAGCACTTGCACGAAATCATTGCCACGCTGCCCAAGCTGTACAGGGCGTGGTTCAAAGCGGCCTTCAGCCAGTTGCACGATGACCACCTGCTTGTTGCCGCTGTCGATGACTGCCGAATTCGGCACGGTCACGACCTGCGTTGCACCGGCCACCGGGATCTCGACTTCGGCGAACATCGCCGGTTTGAGCCGGCCTTTGGGATTGGCCAGTTCGATACGCACCGGCACGCTTCGCGTGTCGGCCTTGAGGGTCGGATAAACGTAGGCGATGCGGCCTTCGAAGACTTCGCCGGGGTAGGCGTTGATCCTGATTCTGGCTTTCTGGCCGAGGCTCACCGCCGCGATGTCCTGCTCGAAAACATCGGCCTGGACCCAGATGCTGGAGAGATCGGCGATCTGGTAGAGCGCGTCGCCCGGCATGAAGCGCATGCCTTGCACAGCCTTCTTTTCAGTGACGATGCCGGCGACAGGGGCGCGGAAGCTCAAGGTGCGCCTGGTGGTGCCGGACTGGGCCAGGGCTTTCACCTGCTCTTCGGAAATATCCCAGTTTTTCAGGCGTTGCAGGCTGGATTCGGCCAGTTGTTTCATGGCTGCCTGTGCTTCGCCGCCGGCTTCGTTGAGCTTGCCGACGCCTTGGGCAGCGATGGCGTATTCGCGCTGGGCCGAGACCAGTTCCGGGCTGTAGACCTCGAACAGCGGCTGACCGCGGCCGACCGCCTGGCCGGTGGTGTTGACGTGCAGGCGCTCTATATAGCCCTCGAACTTGGCAGTGACCGTGTAGGTGCGGCTTTCGTCGATGTCGACGCGGCCGCTGGCGCGCACCGTCTTGTCGAGCATCTGGAGCTTGGCTGCTTCGACCTTGACGCCCATTTTCTGGATTTTTTCGGCGCTGATTTTCAGGCCGCTATCGCCGCCCGCGTCGTCTTCGCCTTCATAGACCGGCAGGTAGTCCATGCCCATGGGGTCTTTTTTCGGCGTTGGCGAGGTGTCGGGCAGGCCCATCGGGTTGCGGTAATAGAGCAGTTTCTT
>CAIYYE010000619.1 GCA_903930395.1 uncultured beta proteobacterium | reverse complement strand
TGTAACGGCGGATGGCGCCAGTCATGGCCAGACGGATGTCGGTGTCGATGTTGATCTTGCGCACGCCGTGGGCGATGCCCTTGACGATTTCCTCGACCGGCACGCCGTAGGTTTCCTTCATGTCGCCACCGAATTCGCGGATTTCGGCCAGCAGTTCCTGCGGCACGCTGGAAGAACCGTGCATGACGAGGTGGGTGTTCGGGATGCGGGCGTGGATTTCGGCGATGCGGTCGATGGCCAGGATGTCGCCGGTCGGCTTCTTGGTGAACTTGTAGGCGCCGTGGCTGGTGCCGATGGCGATGGCGAGCGCGTCGCAATTGGTCTGCTTGACGAAGTCGGCGGCCTGCTCGACGTCGGTCAGCAGTTGTTCGCGCGTCATCGTGCCTTCGGCGCCGTGGCCGTCTTCCTTGTCGCCCATCATGGTTTCGAGCGAGCCGAGGACGCCGAGCTCGGCCTCGACGGAAACGCCGATGGCGTGCGCGAACTTGACCACTTCGCGCGAGACAGCCACGTTGTAGTCATAGGAAGCCGTGGTCTTGCCGTCGGCTTCGAGTGAGCCGTCCATCATCACCGAGGTAAAGCCGGAGCGGATGGCGCTCATGCAGACAGCCGGGCTTTGGCCGTGGTCCTGGTGCATGACGATGGGCAGGTGCGGGTAGGCTTCGAGAGCGGCGAGGATCTGGTGGCGCAGGAAGGGCTCGCCGGCATATTTGCGGGCGCCGGCCGAGGCCTGCATGATGACCGGGGCGTCGATCTGGCTGGCCGCTTCGCAGATGGCCCAGACCTGTTCCATGTTGTTGACGTTGAAGGCGGGCAGACCGTAGCCGTTTTCGGCGGCGTGGTCGAGCAGTTGGCGCATGGATACGAGCGGCATGGGGACTCCTGTTCGGTTTCTTGATGAGGTAACTGGACTATTTTAAGTGATTTGATGTTCGCCGACGCGGACGATCTTGAGCGTATTGGTGCCGCCTGTCGAGCCGATAGGCTCGCCGATGGTGAGGGCCATCAGGTCGCCGATTTCAACCACGCCGCGGTCGATGAGCAGTTGCTCTGCCTCCGCCAGCAGCAGGTCGCGGTCGGTGTGTTGCTGGTTCATGAGCAGCGGGCAGACGCCGCGGTAGAGGGCCATGCGACCGATCGATTCGGCATCCGGAGTCAGCGCATATATTGGCACGCCGGAATTCATGCGGCTCATCCACAGCGCGGTCGACCCGGACTGGGTGAGGGCGGCGATGGCCTTGACCTTGAGATGATGCGCCGTCCAGATGGCCGCCATGGCGATCGACTGGTCGATACGGGTGAAGACGCGGTCGAGGAATTCCCGGTCAAGGGTGATTTCGGCCGAGCGTTCGGCTTCGACACAGATTCGTGCCATCGATTCGACAACTTCGACCGGGTATTTGCCGGCCGCCGTTTCGGCCGAGAGCATCACGGCATCGGTGCCGTCGAGCACGGCATTGGCGACGTCGGAGACTTCGGCACGGGTCGGCACCGGTGACGAGATCATCGACTCCATCATCTGCGTCGCGGTGATGGTCAGCTTGTTCTTGTCGCGCGCCATGCGGATCATTTTTTTCTGCAGGGCGGGCACCGCCGCATCGCCGACTTCGACGGCGAGATCGCCACGGGCGACCATGACGCCGTCCGAGGCATCGAGAATCTCGGCGAGGTTTTCAACCGCCTCGACGCGCTCGATCTTGGCGATGAGCACAGCCAT
>CAIYYE010000618.1 GCA_903930395.1 uncultured beta proteobacterium | reverse complement strand
GCTTTGACGGCGGCTGGGTCGCCCACCCGGGCCTCGTGCCGATTGCCATGGAAGAATTCGTCAAGGTCCTCGGCGACAAGCCTAACCAGTGGGAAAAGCAGGTCTCCGGCAACTTCGGCCCGGCCCAGTGGCTCGACTTCCAGCCCTCGACCCCGATCACCGAAGCCGGCCTGCGCAACAACATCAACGTCGGCATCCACTACCTCGGCTCCTGGCTGGCCGGCAATGGCTGCGTGCCCATCCATAACCTCATGGAAGACGCCGCCACCGCCGAAATCTCCCGCTCGCAAGTCTGGCAATGGGTGGTTTCGCCCAAGGGCATCCTCGACGACGGCCGCAAGGTCACGGTCGAGATGGTCCGCCCGATGATTGCCGAGGAACTGGCCAAGGTAAAAGCCTTCGTCGCCGCCCAGGGCGAAGACACGGCCAGCTACGACCAGGCTGCGGTGATTTTCGACGACATGTCGCTGACCCCGGAATACCCGGAGTTCCTGACCCTGCCGCTGTACGAAGCGATGGCCTGAGCCTCGCCCGAACGCCTTGCAAGACCGAACGCCGGGGAAACCCGGCGTTTTTGTTGGATCCAGGCATGAACAAACAATCTAATACCCCTGGTATCAGATACCCCGACAAAATTGCGCCTAGTACCAACAAAACTTCAGCAATAAACTGCAAGCCTTGTTCGTCAAGGATTGCGTCATGCTCTCTGCCCTCACCCAACTCCTGATTTTTCAGCTTGCCGGCGAAGTGATCGCCCGCGGTCTCGCCCTGCCCATTCCCGGCCCCGTACTCGGCATGCTTTTCCTGTTCGTCGCGTTGCTCATCAAGGGCGGCCCCGGCGAGAATTTGCAGACGACCAGCCAGAATCTACTGCAACACCTGTCGCTGCTCTTCGTGCCGGCCGGCACGGGCATCATGGTCCATCTTCACCGGGTCTCCGATGAATGGCTGCCGCTGCTGGCTTCGCTCATCGTCAGCACACTGGCCACCCTGATCGTCACCGCGCTGGTCATGAAGCTCTGCCAGCGCTCGCCGGCAGCCTCGGGAGAAGCGTCATGACCCAGGAAATCAGCCAGATCTGGGTTTATCTCTCTGCCTCGCCGCTGCTCGGCTTGACCATCACACTGCTCGCCTACCAGGGCGCCTTTGCGATTTACCAGCGCACTGGCAACAACCCGCTGGCCAATCCGGTGCTCATCGCGGTGTCCGTCCTGGTGCTGTTTTTGACCCTGACCGGCACGACCTACGAAACCTATTTCGCCGGCGCCCAATTCGTGCACTTCCTGCTCGGCCCGGCCACCGTGGCGCTGGCCATTCCGCTGTACACGCAATTCAGGCGGGTGCGCTCGATGCTGCTGCCGGTCGTCGCCGGGCTGCTCGCCGGCAGTCTGACGGCGATTATCTCGGCTGTCCTGGTCGCCCGCCTGCTCGGCGCCAGCACCTCGACCCAGCTTTCGCTCGCCCCCAAGTCGGTGACGACACCGATTGCCATGGGCATCGCCGAGCGCATTGGCGGCATCCCCTCGCTGACCGCCGTGCTCGTCATCGTCACCGGCATCCTTGGCGCCGTCGGCGCGCGCTACGTGTTCGATGCCATGAAGCTGCGTGACCCGGCCATACGCGGCTTTGCCATCGGTATTGCCTCGCACGGCATCGGCACGGCGCGTGCCTTTCAGGTCAACGAACAGAGCGGCGCCTTTGCCGCGCTGGCCATGGGCATGAACGGTGCACTGACCGCCCTGCTCGTGCCTTGGTTGCTTTCTAGCTTTTAGTCCAATCACCAACTATAGGGTAAGTACCTATGGCCGATGCGCGCCGGGCAGCGAAGAATTTGGCCATGCTCATGCGCCCTCCTTCTTCACAGCCGCAAAACACCCGGCTATGGCTCGCCCCCTATGTCGCGATCGGCGTGTTTGCCCTGGCCATGCTGGTTCTCACGGCACTCCTCCAGTGGCGCGAGCTGGATACCGCACGTTCGGCGCTGGAGGGCGACATGCACTGGGCGGAGCGAACCATTGAAAACCGCCTGCATGCGCACCAGGACTTTCTCGCCGAGTTGGGGCGCGACCAGGAGTTCAAGCAACTCACCTACGAAGCCTTCCAGGTCCGGGCCGCGCGCTATGCGCGTGAGGCGCCGGAAATCCAGGCCATCATCTGGGTCGATACGGATGGCAAGGTCGAGTGGGTGGCCCCCAATGAATCGACCGCAGTCTTCGTCGGCGAGCAGTTGTCCGGCGAGCGCCTGGCCGCCCTGCAGGAAGCCTTGCGCATCCGCCGCCAGGTCGTTTCGCCAGACTATCGCGATGCCACCCAGCGCCCGGCCCACGACGTCATCCACCCGGTCCAGCGCGGCAGCGGCGATCTCGGCGCCTTCATCGCCCTGCAATCGCTGGAAACCCTGCTGCGCACGACCTTGCCCACCGTCTTCACGACCCGCTACAGCCTGACTGTCGTCGACGCACAAAACCGCGAGGTTTTAAGCAACACCTCGGTCAAACCCACCGACCGCCAGATTTCCGGCCAGATCAGCCTCGAACTGCCGAACA
Organism: uncultured beta proteobacterium; assembly: GCA_903930395.1. Lineage (GTDB taxonomy): Bacteria > Pseudomonadota > Gammaproteobacteria > Burkholderiales > Rhodocyclaceae > Azonexus. The sequence continues at coordinate 7,228 of CAIYYE010000618.1, read as the reverse complement.
ACCGCCTCGGCCTGAACATCGTCGCCTACCGTGCCGGCGGCGCCTGGCTGCCCTACGTCCCGGTCACCCTCATTCTCGTCCTCACACTGATCGCCACGGTGACGCTGATCCAGCTACGCCGGCATGCCAAGCACCGGGCCGCCACCGAAGAAGAGTTGCGCGCCGCTTACGCCTTTCGCCAGGCCATGTCGCAGTCGCTGATCACCGGCCTGCGCGCCATCGATCTGGAGGGCCGGATCACTTTCGTCAATGCCGCCTTCTGCCGGATGACCGGCTACGACGAGCAGGAACTGGTCGGCATCAAGCCGCCCTACCCCTACTGGCCACCGGAAGAGTTCGACCGCCTGCAGCACAACATCGACACCGCGCTAGCCGGGCAGGCGCCGTCCAGCGGCTTCGAGATGCGCATCATGCGCAAGAGTGGCGAGCGTTTCGACGTCCGCCTCTACTTCTCGCCACTGATCGGCACCGATGGCCAGCAGATCGGCTGGATGGCCTCGATGAACGACATCACCGAACCCAAGCGTGTGCGCGTCGAACTGGAGCGCGCCCACGAACGTTTCGTCACAGTCATCGACGGCCTCGACTCGGCCGTCCATGTCGCCGATGTGCAAACCGGTGAAATTCTCTTCGCCAACCGTGCCTTCCAGAACATTTTTGGCTTCGACAGCGTCGGCAAGGATTCCGCCCAGATCACGGCGGCCTGTCGCCCGGCCGACGAGTGGCTGCAACATGACCCGACCAAGCTGAGTGCCGACGAACTCCCTTGCGAACTATTCGACGGCGAACTGCAGCACAGCCTGTCCGGACACTGGTATCACCTGCACGAACGCGCCATCCGCTGGGTGGACGGACGCACCGTGCGCGTCCAGATCGGCGCCGACATCACTGACAGGAAGCACATCGACGAGGTCAACCTGCAGCAACAAAAGCGCCTCGAACAGACTTCGCGCCTGATCACCATGGGCGAGATGGCCTCCTCGCTGGCGCATGAATTGAACCAGCCGCTGTCGGCCATCGCCAACTACTGCGCCGGCTGCGTCAAACGCATGCAGGCCGGCAACTACAAGCTGGAAGACCTGCTGGCCGCGATGCAAAAGGCCTCGGACCAGGCCGAGCGGGCCGGCAAGATCATCCGCCGCATGCGCGACATGGTGAAGAAGGGCGATCCAAACCGACAGCCCATCGCGCTCGAGGAACTGGTCGACGAGACCCGCGCCTTTGCCGACATCGACGCCCAGCGCACGGGCACCCAGATCATCGTCGACCTGCCCGGGCATTTGCCGAAAATCGTCGTCGACCGCATCATGATCGAACAGGTGCTGCTCAACCTCTTCAAGAACGGCATCGAAGCGATGACCGACGTGCCCGTCGAACGCCGGCAACTAACGCTGCAGGCGCAACGCGTGGATGAGCGTATGCTGGAAATCACGGTAGCCGACCAGGGTCATGGTCTAGCCGAGGAAGACATTGAAAAGATTTTCACCCCCTTCTACACCACCAAGGCTGAAGGCATGGGTATCGGCCTGGCGATCTGCCGCTCGATCATCGAGTTTCACCAGGGAAGGCTGTGGGTAGCCCCGCGCCGCGAGGGCGGCACAACATTCCATTTCACCGTACCGATCGAGGAAATTGGCGAGGAGAGCGATTAGCGATGAACAAGCTGACACAAACGATTTACGTAGTCGATGACGACGAGGCCATGCGCGACTCAATGACCTGGCTACTTGAGGGCGAAGGCTACGCTGTCGCCTGCTTCGACTCGGCCGACAGCTTTCTCGCTTTCCGCCGCGACGACATGCGCGGCTGCCTGATTCTCGACGTCCGTATGCCGGAAATGAGCGGACTCGAACTGCACGAAAAACTCGACGGCCTGGGTTCGCAATTGCCAGTGATTTTCGTTACCGGCCACGGCGACGTGCCGATGGCGGTCTCGGCGCTGCAGCGGGGCGCCTGCGACTTCATCGAAAAGCCTTTCCACAATGAAGATTTGCTCTCGCGCATCGTCCGTGCGCTGGAACTCGACAGCCAGCTATCCGCCCGCCGCCAGCGCAACGGCGCGATCAGCCACCGGCTCGATCAGCTGACCCAGCGCGAACGCGAAGTCATGAAACTGGTCGTCGCCGGCAAGCTCAACAAGCAGATTGCCGACGAACTCGACATCAGCATGAAAACCGTCGAAGCCCACCGGGCAAGGGTCATGGAGAAAATGGGCGTACGCACCCTGGCCGAACTGGTCAAGGCGGTGATGACGGTTAACTGAGGGTCAAAGCGGGATGATGTCGTCGCCGCCAGTGCCGAAATCACCTTCAAAATTCTTCAGTTGGCGAACTTCCTTGCGGCGCATCAGTTTGTCCTGAACCTTGGCGGGCAGGTCGGTGAACAGGATGAGATCCTTGGCAATGAGCAATTCGATGGTGTCTTCGATAACCCGGACAAAGTCCCTGTCCAGCACATCAAGTTCATTCTGCCGCCAGCGCTCGTGAATGAACTGCAGGACCTCGGGATTATCGGCCGACAAGGCTTCGCAGGCATCGCGCAGGGGCATAGGATGCAATTCACATATCCTGCCTTTGCTGTCTCTCGCCACGTAAAGCATGCCCGCTCCCTCTCTGTTATTTGATCAAGTCTGCATGAGCTGATCGGATTTTGCAATTGAACCCAGACAGCCCCATCCAGACACTCAGTAGTTCTTGACCGGCACCTTGGCCGGCATTTTTGGCGTTCCGAAATAGGTGGCGGGTGGCGCCTTGAAACCAGTCTTGTTGCCCTTGTCATCATACACAATGCTGGCTGACTGCTCCTGCGGCTTCTTGCGGCTGGCCGTAATTTCCATGCTTGCCGCCCGCGCTGCCTTGGGCCTGTCCATTTCGGCGCGGACGATACGCATTCGTTCCGTGGCTATGCGCTTGTCGATTGTCGTCGTCGACATGCTGCGCTCGACGAGCTTTTCACGCATGCTTAGCAACTCCTCAAGTTCCTTCGAGGTGCGCATCGAACGTACGGGCTCGCCCCATTTTTCCTTGGGCTGGCTCACTGCTATGTTGAATTCCTCGGGATTGCTGACCATGCGTGCAATCTCCAGGCGATCATGGCGCATCGCCCACTGCAGCGCGCCATCGCCCCAGTCGTTCCTGGGTGTCCGGTCGGCGCCCTTTTCAATGAGCTTTTTCGCCAGCGCCGTATGACCTTCGTAGACCGACATCATGAGCACCGTCGAACCGTTGGTGCTCTGCGCATTGATGTCTGCGCCCTGGGCGATGAGAAAGTCGGCGACCTCCTCCCGTCCGGCAAAAACGGCGTAATGGAGCGCCGACCATTTCCGGCGCGGCGCATTGATGCGGGCACCGTTGTCGAGCAACCACTTGACCGCCTCGAGATTGCCGCGCCAGGCCGCCAGGGCGATGGCCGACTCGCCATTGGCGTTCATTTTGTTCACGTCGGCACCGCGCGCCACAAAGAGACGCATGAGGTCCAGCTTGCCTTCCCAGGCCGCGATCATCAGACCGGTGCCGATCCGGCTACCCATGAAATCAGGCGACATGCCCTCATCGAGCCAGCGCTCGGCCTGCCTGAGGTCGCCGAGTTCCATGTTGATGGTGAAAGCCACCGGGTCGGGCAAGGCGGAAAAAACCGGCAGCGAGGCCGACAGCAGCAGCCCCATCGCGCTTATCATTGCAAACCGTTTTGTTACAGTTAGTCTCATTGCATTTCCATTGCCTGTGGCCAGCCCTCATTTTCTCATGACCCGGATCGATTACCGGCTTTTTGCGGCGCTGGCGCTCTCGCTGCTACTGCATTTATTGCCGCTGCTGCCCGCGCTCGATCTTGACCAGAAGCCGCCGGCGTCAGCGCCGATGACAGCCCAGTTGCGCCCGCCCCCAGCGCCCGCTGCAACCCCGCCGCTGAGCCTGCCGGAACAACCCAGGCCGTCCAGCGAACCGGCAGCCAAAACCCCGAAGCCGCCGCCAAAGTCAAGCGACAGCGCAAAGCCGCAACAGGCCAAGACCTGGACCCAGGCTGTCCGCGAACACCTTAAAAAGCTCGACCAGGCCGGTCAATTCTACCCGGCCGAGGCCATTGCCCGTGGCCTGGAGGGTGAAGTGCAGGTCCTGCTCATCATCGACGAGGCCGGCAAGGTCAGTGCCGCCCGGGTCGAACAAGGCAGCGGCCACGCGCTGCTCGATGAAGCCGCGCTGCGGGCGGCACGTTCGCTGCAATCCTTACCGGCCGACGCTCCGCGCCAGGTTGTCCTGCCGGTTCGTTTCCGCCTGCGCTAGACGGCGGCAGCAGCCCTTAGCCTGCCTATCCTTTCCGCCGAATATCCCAAACTGCCCAGCACCTCGTCGGTATGCTCACCCAGCGCGGCGCCCAGCCATTCGGTACTACCCGGCGTTGCCGACAGTTTCGGGACAATGCCGGGGATTTTGAATTCCTTGCCATCCGGCAGGCGGGCCGACTCGAACATCTGGCGGGCGATGAATTGCGGGTCGGCAAACATGTCGACGGCCGAATAGACGCGTGACGATGGCACTTCGGCTGCGGCCAGGATGGCCAGCACCTCGGCTTCGTCGTGTTCGGCTGCCCAGCGATCAATCAGTCCGTAAATCTCGTCACGCCGTGCATCGCGCCCGGCGTTGTCGGCCAGGGTCGGGTCATCGGCCAGGTCCGGACGGTTGATGGCCAGCATGAAGCGCCGGAAAATCGCATCGCCATTGGCGCCGATGGTGACATGCTTGCCATCCTTGGTCGTGTGCGTGCTCGATGGCGTGATGCCCGGCATGATGTTGCCGGTACGCTCACGGACGAAACCGAAAACATCGAATTCCGGCACCATCGATTCCATCATGGCGAAAACCGCCTCATAAAGCGCGACATCGACAACCTGCCCGGCCCCGCCATTGACTTCCCGGTGACGCAGCGCCATGAGCGCACCAATCGCTCCCCACAGGGCGGCAATCGAATCGCCGATGGAGATGCCGGTGCGCACGGGTGGCCGGTCGGGGAAGCCTGTGATGTAACGCAGCCCGCCCATCGCCTCGCCGACCGCGCCGAAGCCAGGTTGATCCTTGTACGGCCCGGTCTGGCCGAAGCCGGAGAGGCGGACCATGACCAGGCCTGGATTATCGGCCTTGAGCACATCCCAGCCGAGGCCGAGCTTTTCGAGCACGCCGGGACGGAAATTCTCGACAAGGATGTCGGCCCCGGCGATGAGTTGGCGGACAAACTCGCGCCCTTCCGGATGCTTGAGGTTGGCCGTCACCGACTTCTTGTTGCGTCCCTGCACGGCCCACCACAAGGAGGTGCCTTCGTAGAGCTTGCGCCACTTGCGCAAGGGGTCGCCGCCGTCGGGCGACTCGACCTTGACCACTTCGGCACCGAATTCGCCCATGATGCGCGTGCAGAACGGCCCGGCAATCAGGGTCCCAAGTTCGACGACCTTGAGTCCGGCCAGGGGCTTTTGTCCTTCGCTCATCGCGGCTCCCAGTGTTCGATTTTCAGTTTCTCGCCAAACAGCCGATCCACCGTCGCCACAACCGAGGCCGGCGCGCCGCTCGTCGCCACCGTCAGCCGGCCCGTCCCGCCGCCCAGCAGATTACCCGCCGCGAGGAGGCGCTCAAGCTGACGCGCAACCGGCTCACCGGTATCGAGCAAGGTCGTTCCGGGCGGCATGCGCCGGGCAATGGCTGCCGCCACCCACGGGTAATGCGTACAGCCGAGGACCACTACATCAGCCGCCGCCGCTGCCATCGGCGCCACAAAGGTATCGAGCAAGGTCGCCACCTGGGCGCTGTCCGGCCCCTCGGCCTCAATCGCCTCGGCCAGTCCCGGACACGCCTGGGCGATCACGCGATGATGATTGGCATGGTTGCCGACCAGTCGTTGAAAGCGCTCGCTGGCCAGTGTCCGCGTCGTCGCCAGGACGCCGATCACACCGCTGTTGGTCAAGGCCACCGCCGGCTTGACGCCCGGCTCCAGCGCCACGACCGGCACTGCAATCGCCGCCCGAATCGCTTCGGCAGCCGCGGCCGTCGCCGTATTGCAGGCAATCACAAGGGCTTTGGCCCCACGCTTGACCAGCGCCTCGGCAATCAACACGCCGCGTTCACGCAGGAAGACCTCCGTACGATCCCCATAGGGCAGAAACCGGGTATCCGCAAAATAGAAAAAGTCCTCCTGCGGCAGGCGCTCACGCAAGGCACGGAGCACCGTCAGGCCGCCGAGGCCTGAGTCGAAAACGGCGATGGGATGAGAAGTCATCCGGCACATCCAAAATGGCGCAATTGCATGATTATTATCGTTGTCCGCCGAAAGTCCACAGCGGATGCCCATTCTGGCGAGGCCGACCATACTTGTGTCGACCTCTGCCAACAACAGTTTTAGTAGGTCAATACCTTCACGTTGCCTTGCATCATGTAGGCAGCAATTTCAGGCGGCTTGGCGACACTGACGCCGTCAAGCAGATCGCCCGGCTTGAGATCGGCGTTGGGCAGGAACAGGGCGCACACTTCAACCTTGGCGCCGCCTTTCATAAGGCCCTGCAACATCTGGTTGGGCGTAACGTTTTTCGGCTTGAGAACAGTGCCCTCCTTACCCTTGAGCGCCAGTTGGCCACCTTCACTGCACAACAGCACGCGAACGGCCGATTTCTGCTCCATGGCCTGGGTAGCCAGAACGAACGCCATACCCTGGGTTTGCGCATTGCCCGAATTGACCATGACCAGCAGATCGGTCGGCCCATCGGCCAGAACCGGCTGGGCGAAGGCGCAGCCTACGGCAAGAGTGACAAGCAGTTTTTTCATGGTTTGCTCCCGTTGGTTGAGATAAAAGTGATGAATGCCACGCCAGATCATATGCCACTCAGGCGGCAAAGGCATTTTGTTCATTGCGGATTATCCGGCCCCCAGGCTTCCGTCGGAAAGCGCTTACCCCCCGCCTTCAGCATCCGGTCATATAGCACCACATTGACCGTTGCCGCGAGATTCATGCAGCCATGCGTCGGTATGTACACGATGTCCCGACACCACGAGGTAACGTTCTTTTTCAGGCTGCCGTCCTCGGGACCGAAGATATAGAAAGCGCGTTCGGGATGCTGGTATTCGGTGAGCGGCCTGGCATCGGGATGCACTTCGATGGCGACCGGAACACAGCCAAAGGGAATCACCGTTTGCAGGTCGTCTACGCCGATCAGCGGCAATTGCAGGTGCACCTGCTTGGTATCGGTGCG
>CAIYYE010000617.1 GCA_903930395.1 uncultured beta proteobacterium | reverse complement strand
GGGCAGCGCGCAGGTCGATCGGCAGCTTGTCCCATTCCGGGTGCTTGGCACAGACCGAGGCCGGGCCGTAGGTTTCGGTCAGGCCATAGACGTGGGTGATGTTAAAACCCATCGTCTCGCAGCCTTCGATGATGGCAGCAGGGGGTGCGGCACCGGCGATCAGACCGTTGACCTGATGTTCGATCCCTTCCTTGAGGGCCGCCGGGGCGTTGATCATCATGCCGTACACAATCGGCGCACCGCACATGTGGCTGACCTTGTGCTCCTTGATCAGCCCGAAGATCAGGGCCGGATCGACCTTGCGCAGGCAGACGCTGGTGCCAGCATTGGCGGCCAGAGTCCACGGGAAACACCAGCCGTTGCAATGGAACATCGGCAGCGTCCACAAATATACGGAGTGCGGCGGCATGCCCCAGGAAATGATGTTGGAGGCCGAATTCAGGTAGGCGCCGCGATGGTGGTAGACAACGCCCTTGGGGTTACCGGTGGTGCCCGAGGTGTAGTTCAGGGCGATGGCATCCCACTCGTTTTCCGGCAGTTGCCAGGCAAAATCCGGCTCGCCTTCCAGCAGGAAAGCTTCGTAGCTCTTCTCGCCGAGGGCTTCGCCTTCGGTGTAGTCTGGATCAAGGCTGTCGATGACCAGCGGCTTCGGTCCTTCGAGCAGCGCCAGCGCACCCTTGACCACCTTGGTGAACTCGGGATCGGTGATCAGCACCTTGGCTTCGCCATGGGCCAGCATGAAGGCAATGGCTTCGGCATCGAGACGGGTGTTCAGGGTATTGAGCACGGCGCCGACCATCGGCACGCCGAAGTGGCATTCGAACATCGAAGCGGTATTGGGCAGCATGACGGCGACGGTATCGCCCTTGCCGATGCCACGATTCTTCAACGCCGAAGCGAGCTGGCGGCTACGGTCGTAGCTTTCCTTCCAGGTGTACTGGCGGTCGCCCTGAATGACCGAAATGCGCTTCGGGTAAACAAAGGCAGAGCGCTCGAGGAAGCTGAGCGGGGACAGCGGGACATAGTTGGCCGGATTTTGCTCCAGCCCGACGGAATACGGGTTCACCACGGGTTATCTCCTCACGATTTTCTTACCGAGTGCTGTTCTCGGTGGGGCAAGTCTTTTTTTATTGATCGAGAGGATGGCAAAACATACTTGCGCAACTATTGGCAGAATGTAACGAATCGTTACATCACGAAATTCACCCTGCCGCCTAAACTAGAATCGTCCGATGCTTGTCGAAACCTCCTCGTCACCCTCCCAACCGCCGCGCCACGAAATGTTGCAGGCCGGGCTGGATCTGCTCGACCAGGGGATCACCGTTTTCGATGCCAATCTTTGCCTCGTTGCGTGGAACCGCACCTTCCTCAAACTGCTCGAATTCCCCGACGAACTGGCCTACATCGGCGCCCCTTTTGCCGGCTTCATCCGGCACAACGCCGAGCGAGGCGAATACGGGCCGGGTGACATCGAAGCCCAGGTTGCCGAACGCGTTGCCGCCGCCCGGAATTTTGCGCCGCATGTCACCGAACGCCAGCGTCCGAATGGCCGCGTCCTTCTCCTGCGCGGCGAGCCGCTGGCGCACAAGGGTTTCGTCACGCTCTACAGCGATGTGACCGAACAGCGTTACATCGAGAACCTGACCGAATACCAGAACATCCAGCTCGACGAACGGGTGCGCCGACGGACCGCCCAGCTCGAAAACGCCAATGCCAACCTGCGCCGGGCCAGCGAGGAAAACGAACGGATCGCCGCCGCCCTGCGCCGCAATGAAGAACGCCTGCGCCTGATCAACGACACCATTCCCATCCTGATCGGTTACGTCGATCAGAATGAGGTCTACCAGTACGCCAACAAGGGCTATTCCGACTGGTACGGCCATCCCGAAGGCGGTGTCACAGGCCGCGCCGTGCTCGATGTCATCGGCCCGCAGGTCTATGGTCAGGTACGTGATCCCGTACGCCGGGCGCTGGCCGGCCAGCAGGTGACTTACGAATATCAGATGGAGCGCCAGGGGCAGACTGTCTTCGCGCGCAGCACACTGGTCCCGGAGGTGACGGCGGATGGCAAGAACCTCGGCTTCTTCGTTTTCTCGCACGAAATCACCGAGCAGAAACGCATGCAGGCCGCCCTCGTCCAGGCCCAGAAAATGGAAGCCATCGGCCAGCTGACCGGCGGTCTGGCGCATGATTTCAACAACCTGCTCACCGTCATCATCGGCAATCTGGCCGCCCTCCAGGATCACCGCCCGGACGATGCCGCCGTCAATGAATTTGTCGAACCGGCGCTGCAATCGGCGCGGCGCGGCGTCCAGCTGATCAAGCGCCTGCTCACCTTCTCGCGCCAACAGCCACTTGAACCGCAAGCTGTGGACATCGGCCAGCTCATCGTCAATCTCGGCAAACTCGTCCGTCGCTCGCTGCCCGAAACCATCGCGGTTTCAACCGACCTCGCTGGCAGAACAGTGCATGCCCTGGTTGACCCCGGCCAGCTCGAAAGCGCCCTGCTCAATTTTGCCCTCAACGCCCGCGATGCCATGCCGCAAGGCGGCCAGCTACACATCGCCGCCCGTGCCGTTGAACTGAATACCGACGCCGCCACCTTCGACGTCCCCCCCGGCCAGTACGCACTGATCGAGGTCGCCGACAACGGCTGCGGCATGGACAGCAAGACCCTCTCCCGCGCCTGCGAACCGTTCTTTACGACCAAACGTCTCGGTCTGGGCAGCGGCCTCGGGCTTGCCATGGCCTACGGCTTCGCCAAACAGTCGGGCGGTGGCATCGCCATTCAGAGCCAGCCGGAACAGGGGACGACCGTTCTCATGGTGCTGCCGCTCGCGGCGCCCGAGCCGGAAGTCGATGCACCGGGCGAAGAAGCCGCCCTGCCGCACGGCGGCGAGCTGGTGCTGCTCGTCGAAGATGAACCGAACGTCCGTCGTGTCGTTCGCCAGCAACTCATAGCCCTCGGCTACCCGGTCATCGAGGCCGAAGACGGCGTGCAGGCGCTGGCCATGATCGAGCAGATTCCCGACATCGCCATCGTCGTCAGCGATGTCATCATGCCCGGCGGCATCGATGGCCGCCAACTGGCCGACCAGGCCCGAGACCTCTATCCCGACATGCGCATCGTGCTGATGAGCGGCTACACCGACGAAGCCGAAGTCGGCAGCGACCTGCCCGTCCTCGCCAAACCTTTTGACCGCCAGGAACTGGCCCGCGCCCTGCTGCACGCACGTAAAGACAAATCATGACCGAAGCCGAATCGCACAAACTGATCGCCATTGTCGAGGACGACCCCGACGTTGCCAAGATCATCGAACAGGTGCTCGCCGACTTCGGCTTTCGCACCGTCTGGTGCCGCAGCGCCGGCGACCTGCTGCGCCGCCTGCGCAGCCTGGCCCCCGACCTCTGCATCATCGACCTCGGCCTGCCCGACATGGACGGCATCGAAGCCATGCAACGCGTCCGCGCCCAGTCGGCCTGCGGCATCCTCATCCTGACCGGTCGCGCCCACGTCAGCGACCGCGTCATGGGCCTCGAACTTGGCGCCGACGATTACGTCCTCAAACCTTTCGAACCCCGCGAACTGGTGGCCAGGGTGCGCAGCATCGTGCGCCGGCGCGAAGGCGGCGAAACCCCGGCCCGCCAGATCGCCGAGTTCGCCGGCTGGCGCTTCAATCTCGGCAACAACACCCTGACCGAGCCGAATGGCGAGGAACACGCGCTAAGCACAGCCGAGGCGGACCTGCTGAAAGTCTTCGTGAACAATCCGAACCGCATCCTGCAGCGCGAAAAACTCATGGGCACCCGCGACCTCGCCCCCACCGACCGCGCCATCGACGTCCGCATCTCCCGCCTGCGCCGCAAGCTCGAACCCGATCCGCAAAGCCCGGCTTTCATCAAGACGGTGTATGGGGCGGGGTATTTGTTTTTGGCGACGGTGAACTGGCAGATGGCGGGTTCGGGGGGAAACTGAGGCGGGGGAATGGGTGCTGAGTGCCCTGAGCGGACCTGGCAGTATTTGGGAAACTGCCATTCAAAAAGGGAAACCGTGGTCTGTCCCCTGTTGTTCTCATAGCAGGCCCACAAAAACAAAGAAGGGCTAAAAATAGCCCTTCTTTTCCCCAAAAATATCGACCTTATTCGTCTTCATCATGCAACTGGAACTTGCTCGCCAGTTGCTGCTGGACATTGGGCGGCACCGCGGCGTAGCGGGCGAATTCGATGGTATAGCTGCCCTGGCCGCCGGTCAGTGATTTGAGGCGTGACTGGTAGTCATTGAGTTCGGCCAGCGGCACTTCGCCGCTAATCGCCGACATGCCGTGACCGCGCCCGTCGGTACCGGTGATGTGGCCGCGGCGGCCGGAGAGGTCGCCGGTAAGGTCGCCGATGGCCGATTCGGGGACGGTGATCTCGATGTTTACAATCGGTTCGAGAACAATCGGTTTGGCAGCACGTATCGCTTCGATGACGGCCTTGCGGCCGGCCATCGTGAAAGCGACCTCCTTGCCGTCCACAGCGTGAGTCTTGCCATCGAAGACCGTAACCTTGAGGTCATCGACGGCATAGCCGGCGACGACGCCACCTTCCAGCCCCTGGCGGATGCCCTTCTCGACCGCCGCCATGAAGACACCGGGAATGACCCCGCCCTTGACCGCATCGACGAACTCGAAGCCTTCGCCACGGCCTTTCGGTTCGATGCGCAGATGCACTTCGCCGAACTGGCCGGCGCCGCCCGACTGCTTCTTGTGGCGATACATGGCTTCGGCCGGTGCGGTGATCGTTTCGCAGTAGGGAATGCGCGGCGGCTTGGTGTCGACCTCGAGCTTGTACTGGCCGGCCATGCGGGCCAGCTTGGCTTTGAGGTGGATTTCACCGAGGCCGCGGACGACGGTTTCGTTGCTCGTCGGGTGGCGCTCGACAACGAAGGTTGGGTCTTCCATGGCCAGCTTGCCGAGGATGTCGAAGAGGCGCTGCTCGTCGCCTTTCTTCTTGGTCTCGACCGCGAGGCCGGCCATCGGCTTGGGAAATTCGAGCGGCACGAGGTGAATGTGATCCTCGTCGTGCGAGTCGTGCAGCACGCAGTCGAAATCGACCTCATCGATCTTGGCGATGGCGCCAATGGCGCCCGGCAGCAGTTCATCGACCTCGATGCTGTCCTTGCCCTGCAATTGATAGAGATGGCCGACCTTGATCGGCCGCTTGCTGTCGCCGACGAAGAGCTGCATGTCCTTCTTCATCGTGCCCTGATGGACGCGGAAGACACCGATCTTGCCCAGATAGGGATCGGCGACCACCTTGAAAACATGGGCCAGCACATGCCTGGCGGCATCCGGCACGGCCTGGAAAGGCTCGGTCTTGTCGCCCGGCTCGCCCTTGTAGAAGGGCGGCGGGTTGCCTTCGGCCGGGTTCGGTGCGAGCGAGGCCAGGACATGCAGCAGTTCCTTGATGCCGGCGCCGGTTTTGGCCGAGGTGAACAGGATGGGAATCAGATGGCCTTCGCGCAGGGCCTTCTCGAATGGGGCATGCAGGGCGGCAGCGGCAGGATCGGCACCGTCTTCGAGATATTGGGCGAGCAGGTCTTCGTCTTCTTCGACGATCTGGTCGATCAGCGCCCGATGCGCGGCGGCAACGGATTCAAAATCGGCGTCGCCGGCATCGTGTTCGAGCACTTCGACGACATCGGCCGCACCGTGCGCCGGCAGGTCGAGCAGCATGCACTGCTTGCCGAAGCGTTCACGGATATCGGCGACCAGACCCGGCAGGTCGACGTTTTCGGTGTCGATCTTGTTGATGACGATCATCCGGCAGAGCTTGCGCTCGGTGGCATAGCGCATCATGCGCTCGGTCATGAGCTCGACGCCGGCCTGCGCATTGACCACGACCAGGGCTGTATCGACACCGGCCAGCGCGGCGATGGCCTGGCCGGAGAAGTCCGGGTAGCCCGGCGTATCGATCAGGTGGACATGGGTGTCTTCGTAGCCGAAATTGACGATGGCAGAGGTCAGGGAGTGGCCGGCTTCTTTTTCCTGTGCATCGAAGTCGGCAACGGTGTTGCCCTTCTCGACGCTGCCCTTGGCAGTGATGCTGCCGGTCGCGAAGAGCAGGGCCTCGGCCAGGCTGGTCTTGCCGGCGGCGCCATGGCCAACCAGCGCAACGGAACGGAGTGCCTCGGTGGTGTACTTGGACATCTTTTTCTCCCTGAGCAATAAATCAGCAATGAATCAACGTGTTTTTTGGTCGGCTTCGACCATCTCGGCCACGATCTTTTCGGCAAAGTGCGGCCCCAGGCCCATGATCAGGCCGGTGGCGACAGCCACCAGGGCAACGCCGGCAATCAGCTGGATGGCAGCGCGCCGGAACTCCGGACCGCGACTCAGCGCGAACCAGACCGGGCCGATGACCGGCAGCAGCAGTACCGGCAAGCCAGTCTTCCAGCCGAAACTGAAGGCGGCCGGCACAGTGCCGATATAACCGATAAGTAGCAGGAGTCCGCCCCCGGCCAGCGACAAGGTCGATGCGACTCCGAATGCCATGAATCCCCAATCCATTATTTCTTCACTTTCTTCGGACGTTCCCAGCCCGACAAGGTAATCTGTTTGGCCCGCGATACGGTTAGCGCATCGGGCGGTGCATTTTTGGTCAGCGTCGTACCGGCGCCGAGCGTTGCCCCACGACCGACCGTCACCGGCGCCACGAGCTGGGTATCGGAGCCGATGAAGACATCGTCCTCGATGATGGTCTTGAACTTGTTGGCGCCGTCGTAATTGCAGGTAATCGTGCCGGCGCCGACATTGACGCGCTGGCCGATCTCGGCGTCACCGATGTAGGCCAGGTGGTTGGCCTTGGACTGGGCGCCGATGATGCTCTTCTTGACCTCGACGAAGTTGCCGATATGTACCTCCGGGCCGAGTTCGGTACCCGGACGCAGGCGGGCGTAGGGGCCGAGTACACCATCCGGCCCGATCACCGCATCCTCGAAATGGCAGAAGGCGGCTATGCGCGTGCCGGCGCCGACCTTGACGTTTTTCAGCACGCAATAGGGGCCGACCTCGACGGCATCGGCCAGTTCGACCTTGCCTTCAAAGACGCAGCCGACATCGATCGCCACGTCACGGCCATGACTCAGGCTGCCGCGAATGTCGATGCGGGCAGGATCGGCAAGACGGACCCCGGCGACGAGCAACTGGTCGGCCAGATTGCGCTGGTGCTGGCGTTCCAGTTCGGCCAGTTGCACCTTGCTGTTGACCCCCAGCACCTCCCATTCCCCCTCGGGCTGCGCGGCGCGTACCGGCAGACCTTCGGCCACGGCCAGCGCCACGATGTCGGTCAGGTAGTACTCGCCCTGGGCGTTGTTGTTCTTGAGCTGGCCGAGCCAGTCGGCCAGACGCGCCGTCGGCATCGCCATGATGCCGGTATTGACCTCGCGGATCGCCTTTTCTTCGGGCGTTGCATCTTTTTCTTCGACGATGCGCACGATGTTGCCGGCTGCGTCGCGCACCATGCGGCCATAGCCCCCTGGGTTGGCAAGATCGACCGTGAGGATCGCCAGCCCGTCCTTGCCGGCCTGGAGCAGGCGCTTCAGCGTCGCGACCGTGGTCAAGGGCACGTCACCATAAAGGACCAGTGTCTGCGCGGCACTGCCGAGTTGCGACACGGCCTGGGCGACGGCATGGCCGGTTCCCAGTTGCTGGGCCTGCTCGGCCCACAGGATGTCATCGGCGGCCAGCGTGGCGCGCACGACCTCGCCACCATGGCCATACACAACAATCAGTTTTTCCGGGGCCAGAAGACG
>CAIYYE010000616.1 GCA_903930395.1 uncultured beta proteobacterium | reverse complement strand
CAATACCGCCGGCTGCTACACGGCCGACGATGCCGTGCGTACCCTGCGTCTGGCGCGCGAACTGCTCGACGGTCATCCGCTGTGCAAGCTCGAAGTCCTCGGCGATCCGACCAGCCTCTTCCCGAACATGCCGGAAACCCTCAAGGCGGCGGAAACGCTGGTCAAGGATGGCTTTCATGTCATGGTCTACTGCTCGGACGATCCGATCCAGGCCAAAATGCTCGAAGACATCGGCTGTGTCGCGGTCATGCCGCTGGCCTCGCTGATCGGTTCCGGCATGGGCATCCTGAATCCGTGGAACCTGCGCCTCATTATCGACAACGCCAAGGTGCCGGTGATCGTCGATGCCGGTGTCGGCACCGCCTCGGACGCGACCATCGCCATGGAACTGGGTTGTGATGGCGTACTGATGAATACCGCCATCGCCCACGCCAGAAACCCCGTACTCATGGCCAGTGCCATGAAAAAGGGTGTCGAAGCCGGCCGCGAGGCTTTCATGGCGGGCCGTATGCCGCGCAAACTCTATTCGGCCGATCCCTCGTCGCCGACTTCCGGATTGATCGGCTCATGAGCGATACCCCCCTGATTCAACCGGCTGCGGTCGGCGAAGGCGTCTATGAAGAAGGCCGTGAAGGCTATGGTCATATCAAGAGTTACGTTCGCCGCGCTGGTCGCATGTCCTCGGCCCAGGAGAATTACTACGCCGACATGATGCCGAAGATCGGCCTCGTCTATCAGGCGCAGCCCATCGATCTGGCCGCCATTTATGGCCGGAGCAACCCGAAAATTCTAGAAATCGGCACCGGCATGGGTGAAACCACGGCCAAAATCGCCGATGCCAACCGCGATAACGACTATCTCGGCGTCGAAGTGCACGTACCGGGCGTTGGCGCCCTGTGCAAGCAGATCGCCGAGCGCCAGCTGGGCAACCTGCGCATCTGCCAGCACGATGCTGTCGAAGTCGTCCGCGACATGCTGCCGGAAGCCTCGCTTGATGGCGTCCACGTCTTTTTCCCCGATCCCTGGCACAAGGCCCGCCATAACAAGCGCCGCCTCATCCAGTCGCCTTTCGTCGCACTGCTCGCCTCGCGCCTCAAGCCGGGTGGCTACTTCCACTGCGCCACCGACTGGGAAGAGTATGCGCACCAGATGCTCGAAGTGCTCTCGGCGGAACCGACGCTGACCAATTCGGCAGACGGTTTTGCGCCGCGTCCCGAATACCGGCCTCTGACCAAGTTCGAAAACCGGGGAATCCGGCTGGGCCACGGCGTTTGGGACGTCATTTTCCGTAAAAAATAGCTGGCAGATTGATTTCCTCTGAGTAGAATGACAATTCGGATTTGTCAGAAAAACGAGGGAATCATGAAAAAAATGAAAATCACTTCCGGCGCTCTGCTGCTTTCCTTCCTGGGGCTTGCGCTAAGCGCCGCGCCCGTTCTGGCGGCGGATCGCTCTGGCAAGGAAGTCGTCGAAACGGTTTGTCTTGCCTGTCACGAAACGGGCAAGGATGGTGCGCCCAAGATCGGTGATCAGGCAGCCTGGGCCCAACGCGCTGCCAAGGGGATGGACAAGCTGACGCAGAACGCCATTACCGGTGTCAAGAACATGCCGGCGCATGGTGGTCAGGCCGCCTTGAGCGATCTCGAGATGACCCGTGCCGTCGGTTACATGGTGAGCGGCGGCAAGGCGGCCGATGCGAAAAAGGTCTACAAGGCCCCGAATTCCCGTACCGGTGAGCAAGTGGTCCAGGCGCGCTGCCAGGAGTGCCACGCCACCGGCAAGGAGGGTGCGCCGAAACTGGGTGACATGAATGACTGGAAGCCGCGTTTGCAAAATGGCGTTGCTCCTCTGGTCAAGTCGGCCATCGGTGGCCATAACGGGATGCCGGCGCGCGGTGGCCTGGCCAATTTGAGCGATGCCGAAATCAAGGCGGCGGTTGAATACATGGTTAGCAAGACGGGCGCTTCTGCTGCCAGCAAGTAATTCCCGGCGGCCTGTGGGCCGTTAAGGTGGCGAAATGCCGGCATTCAACGATGCCGGCATTTTTGCTTTTGGGTCCAGATAGACGTGCTCTTTTTCCACGCATTGTCGGGTCGTCATGCGTCAACGAGGGCGGGCTGTTAAACTCTCGCGCCTCAATGACAGCAAACCGGGAATGATTCATGTGGTTCCGTAATCTCCAGCTTTACCGCCTGCCCACGCCGTGGAATATCGACCTCGCCAAATTCGACGAACAACTGGCCCGTGGCCCCTTCGTCAAATGTCCGAGCAACCAGCCGATGAGTCGGGGCTGGGTGTCGCCGCGCCGCGATGGCGCCTTGGTTTATTCGCAAGGCCGGCAATGGATGATTGCCTTGAGCGTCGAGCAGCGTCTGCTGCCGTCCTCCGTGGTCAATGACGAGGTGCGCGAGCGGGCCGAGCTGATCGAGGCGCAGCAGGGCTATGCGCCGGGGCGCAAGCAGCTCAAGGAATTGCGCGAGCGCGTCACCGAGGAACTGATGCCGCGCGCCTTTACCCGTCGCCGCACCACCTACGTCTGGCTCGACCCGCAGGCTGGCTGGTTCTGTGTCGATGCCGGCAGCCCGGCCAAGGCCGAGGAAGTCATCGAACACCTGCGCCACTGCCTCGACGATTTCCCGCTGACCATGCTGCATACCCAGATTTCGCCGCAATCGGCGATGGCCGACTGGCTGGCCGGTGGCGATGCGCCGGGCGCTTTCACCATCGACCGTGATTGTGAACTGAAAGCGGTCGGCGAGGAAAAGGCTGCCGTGCGTTACGTTCGTCACCCGCTCGACGGCGATGGCATCAGCGGCGAAATCAAGGCCCATCTCGCCAGCGGCAAGCTGCCGACCAAGCTGGCGCTGACCTGGGATGATCGCATCTCCTTCGTGCTCGGTGAAAAGCTCGAAATCAAGCGCCTCGCCTTCCTCGATCTGCTCAAGGAAGAAGCCGAGAAATCGGCTGAACATGCCGACGAGCAGTTCGACGCCGATTTCGCTCTGATGACCGGCGAACTGGCGCGCTTCCTGCCGCAACTGGTCGAGGCGCTGGGCGGCGAGGTGCCGGTCGAACAATGAAATCGGCCGTTGCCTGCCCTTGTGCCAGTGGCAGGCCTTATGCCGCCTGCTGTGGGCCATTGCATGCCGGAAGCAGCCAGGCGCCGACGGCCGAGGCGCTGATGCGCTCGCGCTACAGCGCCTATGTGCTGCAACTCAGTGAATACCTGCTGGCCAGTTGGCATGCCTCTACCCGGCCGGCGACGCTTGATCTCTCCGAAGACGATGGCACCAAATGGCTGGGACTTGAGATCAGGCGGTTCCAGCAACAAGATGAAAATCACGCCACCGTCGAATTTGTCGCCCGCTACCGGATCGCCGGGCGCGGCCACCGCTTGCATGAAACAAGCCGCTTCGTCCGCGAGGACGCCCGCTGGTTCTATGTCGATGGCGACATAAAGCCAGGCCCCACCCCTGAAGAAAAGAACGCCCCATGATCATCCTCAAGAACGTCACCCTGCGCCGCAGCTCGAAAGTGCTGCTCGACAAGACCTCGGTCACCATCAACCCTGGTGAGAAGGTCGGCCTGGTGGGCCGCAACGGGGCCGGCAAGTCCACGCTGTTTGCCTTGCTCAACGGCACCCTGCACGAGGATGGCGGCGACTATTCCATCCCCAAACACTGGCAGATGGGCCAGGTTGCCCAGGACATGCCGGAAACCGAGCAGAGCGCGACCGATTTCGTCATCGACGGCGACACCAAGCTGCTCGCCGCCCGCAACGAGGTGCACGACGCTGAAGCCAGCGACGACGGCATGCGCATGGCCGAAGCCTACATGGCGCTCAACGACGCCGGCGAACATGATGCTGAAGCGCGCGCCCAGTCGCTGATCCTCGGCCTTGGCTTCAAGGTGTCGGAACTGCACAACCCGGTGAACAGCTTCTCCGGCGGCTGGCGCATGCGACTGCAACTGGCTCGCGCCCTGATGTGCCCGTCTGACATCCTGCTGCTTGACGAACCGACCAACCACCTCGATCTTGACGCCCTCGTCTGGCTCGAAGCCTGGCTCAAGCGTTACCAGGGCACGCTGGTCATGATCAGCCACGACCGCGAATTCCTCGACGCCATCACCGGCGTCACGCTGCACATCGACAACGCCAAGCT
>CAIYYE010000615.1 GCA_903930395.1 uncultured beta proteobacterium | reverse complement strand
GCCAATGCCAATGTCGGCATCTATGGCACCAAGGAAAGCCGCAAGGCAGTGCATGTCCGGGAGTTGTACTGAGATGGGATTGCGTCGTTCGCGTGGCTTTACCATGGTTGAACTGATCGTGATCATGATCATTGTCGGCATTCTTGCCGTGGCAGCGATGCCGAGCATGAGTGGCTCCATGGCCTTTCGCTCGGCGGCGTTTCGTGACGAGGCCATTGCCGCCCTGCGCTACGCCCAGAAGACGGCTACCAGTCACCGGCGGGTTGTCTGCGCGACGCTAACGCAAAAGTCGCTTGCCCTGAGCATCGATAACAGCAATCCCAAGGATGGCCTCTGTGACGTTGCTCTGCCGGTTCCGGGTGTTGCGGCAGGGCAACTGAGCGCCCAGCAGGATGGGTTCGGCGACGCGCCGAGTCCTGCTGTGATGTTTTTTCAACCGGATGGCCGGATGACCAGCGATGCGGCCGGCGGTACTGTTGCTAATTTTGATAACACGGTAGACGGGGGCAGTGTGGTGGTTCGGGGGGCGACAGGCTATGTTGGCGATGGGTCGTAATTCGCGCGGATTCACGCTGGTTGAAATGATCGTCACCATTGTCGTGATCGGCGTCAGTCTGGCCGGCGTCCTTGCTGCCTTCAATACGGTGGTCAAATCATCGGCCGATCCGCTCATTGACAAGCAGATGGTCAGCATCGCGGAGGCCGGCATGGAAGCGACGATGCTGAGAAACTTCGACGACATTCTCTCGACCAACACCTGCTTTGCCTGCCCGACGGGATATACGTGGGCCATCGTCGTGACACCCGGGGTGACATGGGAAGGAATACCCAATGCCAAAAGAGTCAGCGTAACGGTCTCGTCCGGCGCCAAGACGTTTCAATTGACCAACTATCGCACCAACTACGCGCCATGAAAGCGCGCGGATTCTCCCTTATCGAGCTGATCGTGGTCATGGTGCTGATGGGCATCCTGGCCCTGAGCGTCACGATGTTTTTCAAGCCGGCCGTCGATTCCTTCATCGATGCGCGCCGGCGGGCCGACATGAGCGACGCGGCGGATACGTCATTGCGCAAGATGGCGCAGGATATCCGGCGCGCAGTACCCAATTCGCTGAATCTGATCGCACCGCTTTACTCCGGGACGACGCAACTCGCCTGTTTCCAGATTGTGCCGACGATTGCCGGTGGCCGCTATCGAACCGACATCGATACGGCGGATAACGCGGCCATAGCGCTCAACGACTCGAGTCCGTCGCCCTTCCGCATGGCGATTCTGGCGGCCCAGGGAAGGCCTGCAGCCGTGGGGGATTTTGTCGTGATCAACAACCAGAATGCCGACGACGTCTACAACGGCGCGAGCCGGGCAAGGATATCGGCACTGGCTCCCGTGACACTGGCGACCAATCCGACCGTCTCAGGATATATGGGCGGACGTTTCCAACTGGTATCGGGTCAGGAACAGTCCGTCATGTACACCTGTGCCAACAACCGGCTGACCCGCAAGATACTGCCCGACTTCACGAAAAAGGCCGCCTGCGAGACGGACGGCACCCTGCTCGCCGGTAATGTTTCCGGTTGCGCCTTCTCCTACGGCAGCGCCGGTGAGACCTCCGGGCTGCTCACGCTAAGCTTGACCATGACCCACGCGGCCTCTCAGGAGTCGATCACGCTGGGCCATGCCATCCACGTGGACAACGCGCCATGAAACGTTACCAGCAAGGTCTGGGCATGATCACCGCCATCATGATCCTGGTGATTCTGGCGGCGCTCGCCGGCGCCATCACGGTCTTCGGCTCGACGCAGCAGTTAACGTCGGCTCAGGATGTACTGAGTGTGCGTGCCTGGCAGGCTGCCAGGGCGGGCAACGAGTGGGGCTTGTTCATGGCGCTCAACTCGGGAACGGGCTGGACGAGCGGCGCTGCCTGTACGCCATCCGGCGTTGTCGCTACCCCCGGTGTCCTGCAAACACGGAGTATCAACCTCGCGGCGGAGCTGGGATTTACCGTGACCGTGACATGCTCTGCGACGCGCTTCAACGAAGGCGAGACGCCCGGGTCGCCCGGCGTTGCAAAGACCGTCACGCTTTATACGATCAGCTCACAGGCGGTGAATGGCGCAGACGTTACCGCGCCGGGCTACGTCGAGCGGACGCGGGTCGTCGTCGCCGAGCAATAAGCCTTCGAGCAATCAACCTGCATCAAACCGAATACGGCCGGTGCAGCCAGCTGCGCACGATATCGACGTCGCGCTGCGGCAGGTAGGCAAAGCCGGTCAGGGCGTCTTCGACGACTGTCTGGGCAACCCAGTGGGGGACGGCCTTGGTGCTCAGCATGTGAAAGTACCAGGCGAGCGGATAACCGATTTCACGATCGAAATGGCTCAGGGCGTCGTGCAGGGCCAGGCCGCTGGTGCCGTTGTTGGCCCCGAACTCCGGGGGTTCGCCGGCCAGCGTGGCGATGGGCTGGGCACGGAAGACGGGCTGGTGGTAGCGGTCGAGGTGTTCGCGGGTGGCGATGACCCAGTGGTTGTAGTAGGTGCTGGCGTTGCCGGCGCTGCTCTTGCTCCAGTCGTCGAGCATGCGGTGGATGGCGGCTGGCTCGGGCTTTTGCGCCAGCATGCGCTTGAGGAAATTGCCGACGTGCTGGATGCGGCGGAAGGCGTAGAAAGGCAGGCCGACCGGGCTGGGCGCATCGCTGCCGCCACGCGGGTCGACCAGTTCTTCGAGCGTCGTCGGTTCGTTGATGAAGAGCTGGTGAACGCGCATTTCCTGCAGGTCTTCGATTTCAAGCTGGAGGAATTCGTCACTGCCGGTGCCGGCCGAGGCGACCAGATAGTGCGTCTGGCCAACCAGGCGTGTGGCGTAGAGCGCTTGACCGGCAAAGTCGTCGATCAGTCGGGCGATGTCGCCGTCGCGCTCGTCAATCGCATCTTCCACCCAGCTTTCAAGGCTGTCGCTGACCCGCTGGCCGGCTGCATCGACGATGCCACCCAGGCGGTACCAGCCGCCGCGACCGAGCGCATGGCGGAATTTCCAGTCGGGCAGGCTGCTGCTCAGCGCCTTGACCAGCCCGGCCGGGCCGGCACTGACCGCTGTTTTGGCGCAGGTTTCGACGATGGCGGGCGACAGGGATTTGCAGTATTCGATCCAGCCCTGATTCTGTTTCATGATCTTTCCTTGTGGTCAGGCGTTTTCTGATTCGGCGAGCCGGGCTTGCGCCGCTTCACGTACTTCGATTTCCGGGTCGGCGGTGAGCGGCCGCAAAAATTCCAGGGGGGCGCTGCCGACGGCAGCCAGGCGTACCCACCATTCGGGGTCCTGGAGCAGGGCGGCGGCGAGGCCGGGCAGGGCGCGTTCGGCAACGATGGCGCGAACTTCCGGCTCGGCATCGTCGGCCAGCAGGTGCAGGGCAAAGGCGGGCAGGCGGGCGGCGACGACCTTGCGCACCTCGCGTTCCGGGTCCTTGGCCAGCTTGGCCAACTGGCCATGCGGCAGGCGACGGGCGACGGTGGCGCGGATCAGGTAGTCCGGGTCGTGGATCAGGCGGATAAGCAGCACTTCGGGCAGTCGGGCGGCGACCGAGAGGCGTACTTCGCGGTCCGGGTCGCCGACCATGTCGATCAGTGAATCCACGGGCAGGCGCATGGCAACGACGCGGCGAACTACTTCATCAGGGTCGGATTTCAGGCCCAGAATGGCATCAATGGCGGCATAACGGGTCGCAATGGCCCGGCGCTCCCAGAATATGTCGTTCAGGTAGTTTGCCGCCAGTTCAGGGTTGATGCGCAGGAAGCGGTCAATCTGGCGGCCGCTGTGGGCGCGGATGCAGGCGTCCCCCGGCGTGCACTTGCGGCTGTTCAGGTAATCGGGAAAATGACCACAGCCCGAGCACAGGCCCAGTTTCCCGATGCCCGCATCGGCGGCGGTCTTTTCACTCGTCATCGACCTTGGCGGCAATCAGGATGCCTGTAGCCGATTCCGCTTGGTTGGTCAGCGCCAGGCAATGCCCGGATGCGCCGGAAATCAGGAACAGCTCGTAGCCGTCGATACTGAGCGCCGGACGATAAAGCGGCGAAACGTCGTCTTCGCTGCATTCGGTAAAGTGCAGTTTGGGGAAGCGCTGGCGCAATGCGGCTGCACTCCCGTTGAGCAAGGCCGCTTCACCGACCTGGGCGAGCAGTGCGGGCGTGATCATGCTGGTTCTCCCGATTTCATCTCTTCTTCGAAACGGGCCAGCGAGGCCGACGGCACACCCATGATCTGGGCCAGCCATGGCGGCGGGCTGGCCAGTCGGCCTTGCAGCTCGACCAGCACTTCGCGCGCCTTGCCGCCTTCCGGCTTCTTGACCGGATGGACCCCGGCGCGCACTACCTTGGCAGCAGCCGGGCCGCCGATGGATTGCACATAGACGATCTGGCAATCGCTGATCAGGGCCGAACGCGCGGCATTTTTGTCCTCGGCGGTATCGGCTTCGACCGTGGTGCGGATGTCGATGAGCCGGATGGTGTCGGTGCTGACCTGGTAAACCAGGAAGCGTTCGCAGGAGCCAAAATGGCCGTCGAGTGATTCGCCGCGATTGGCGGCGAAGGCCACCCGCAGCGAACCGGGCATGTCGCCATCGGTGTAGGCATCGACCGTCGGAAAGTCATTGTTCTCGACGCCCTGGCCCCAGAGCAGGCGAACGGCTTCCTTGAGCGCTTCGCCTTCGACCCCGACATGGCAGCCCTGTTCGGCGAAGTCGCCGGCCAGGATGACACGCAGGTCTTCGACGGTCAGCGTGCCGAGCTTGGCTTCGGTCAGTGGCGACTCCAGTTTTTCGATCAGGGCGCCCACCAGGGCGCGAACATCAAGACCGTTCAGTGCGCGTGCGGCAAGGGCGATGCGCAGGGCGGCTTCGCGGGAGGCGATGGGGCTTACGGACATGGTGGTCTCCAGAGAGAGGCTTCAGTGGAACGCCGGCAGCTTGACTACCGACGCTCGGCTCAAGTCTCGAATCAGGCCGCGCTGATGCAGCCGGACGGGCAGACGTCGACACACAACGGGGAATCGTTGTGGCCGTCGCATTCCGTACAGGTGGCAGCGTCGATCTTGAAGAAGATCTTGCCGGAACTGATCGATTTGGTCGGACAGACAGGCTTGCAGTCGCCGCAGGCGGTGCACATGTCAGGG
>CAIYYE010000614.1 GCA_903930395.1 uncultured beta proteobacterium | reverse complement strand
CCGTGCGGCGTATGGCAGCTGCTGCAGTCTTCAGTGGCAGCCTGGTGCTCCCAGAGGAAGGGGCCGCGCTTTTCGGCGTGGCAGGTAAAGCAGGTCTCGTTCAGCGTGTTCTTCTTGAGCAGCTTGGGACCAGCCGAACCGTGCGGGTTGTGGCAGTCTGAACAGGAGACTTTGCCTTCGGCAACCGGGTGATGCGACATCTTGCGACCTTCGGCGCGCTGCTCCTTGTGGCAGTTGTAGCAGACTTGCGGCTGCGTGGCCTTCTTCAGGACCTTGTCCTGATGGGTGTGGTTGGTGTGGCAGCTGACGCATGACACATCGCCGCTGTCGTGCTGGCTGGCCGTCCAGTGGGTGCGCTTGTCGCCCTTGTGGCAGCTGGCACAGACTTCACTTTGTTCGCGCGCCGTCAGCGTCGACTTGGCACCGAAAACGATATCGACCGCGCCACGCTTGCCGCCGACTTCACCCTTCTTCGGGCCATTCTTGACGTGTGCTTCACTGGCACCGTGGCAGCTCTGGCAACCCGGCGTACGGCCATCGGCCTTGACGCCGTGCTTGCCCTTGTAGACCGCGAGAATGGCCTTGTTGTCGTTTTCATCGTGACATTCGATACAGACCTTGTCGCCCTTGAGTGAGCGGTCCACCTGGGCGTGAGCCGGAGCCATGAGGCCCAGACCAACCAACGCCGCGCCCACCGCGAAAATCCTTTGCCACTGCTTCATTTCAATACCCCCTGGTTTTCCTGCAAATTT
The DNA here is from genome assembly GCA_903930395.1 of uncultured beta proteobacterium. Classification (GTDB taxonomy): domain Bacteria; phylum Pseudomonadota; class Gammaproteobacteria; order Burkholderiales; family Rhodocyclaceae; genus Azonexus. Next base: position 1,667 of record CAIYYE010000614.1, on the reverse strand, counting down.
TCCTGTTTTCGACAAGGCTGGCTTACAGCGACAGAATCCAGTAGACGAGATTCTTGATCTCGGCCTGATCCTTCGTGTCGATAATCTTGTGGTCTTCTTCCGAACCATCCTCAAGCTTGACCTTGGGGCCGGTTGTCATGTTCTTGATCATCTTCTGCTCGCCTTCAGCTTCCTTGCCCTTGTACTTGGCCGCAATCTTCTTGTAGGAAGGGCCTTTCTTGGTCTTGTCGATGGCGTGGCATTTGAGGCAGTCGTTTTTCTTCGCCAGTGATTTGGCGGCATCTTCATCAACGGCGGCAACGGCCGCGGTTGAGAGCATGAAAACTGCCGCGGTAGCGGCAAGCAGTGAGCTGCGAACAAAACTGAATTTCATTTTTTTACCCTTCTTGACCAAATTCCGGGAACCCCGCGTTCCCCATCACCAAGTACTAATACTTAAGCCCTAAAAAACTGTAACGAAGTGTAAAGCGCGGGGAATTCCCTCAGTATCAGCAAGGGATTAAAGCGGGCATAGGAAATTTCCTATTCAATTTTTCTAATACTCGCTCTGCGTGGTCAATCCGCGTGCAGAAAAGCCGGGAGCAGACCCTGAGGTTTCCCTTACGCGCGAGCCAAAATTGATTTGTACACACTTGCACACCGCCAAAATATGGCCGAAGCAAAAGAGCAGCGGCTAGCCGGCCTTTGTGCTTTCTGTACGACGATCCTCAACCAGCCGCTAAATCTCGCTCTGCTCGGCCAGCCCGTGCGTGATGGCGTAGCGGATCAGTTCGCCGCTGTTGGCGATGCCCATCTTGTGGAGGATGTGGGTCTTGTGGGTGCTGATGGTCTTGACGCTCAAAGAGAGTTCCTGGCCGATCTCGGTCAGGCCCATCCCTCTCACCAGCATGTTGAAAACCTGGTATTCGCGGTCGGAGAGCAGGTCGTGCGGCAAGGTCTCGACGACAGGGCGGATGTCCCGCACCATGAGTTCGGCGACTTTTTCGCTGATGTAGACGCCGCCCGCGGCCACCCGGCGAATGGCGGCGAGCAGGACTTCGCTGTCGCTTTCCTTGGTCAGATAGCCGGAGGCGCCGGCATGGATCGCCCGCACCGCATATTGTTCTTCGTGATGCATGCTCAGGATCAGGATGGGCAGCGCAGGCTTTTCGTCCTTGATCATGCGCACCAGATCGAGCCCGCTGCGGCCAGGCATCGAGATGTCGAGCACCAGCATGCCCCAGTCCTTGTCGCGGACCAATTGCATGACTTCGACGCCGTTGGCCGCTTCACCGCCGACGACGAGGTCGTCGGTATCCGAGAGGATCTGTTTCAGGCCATCGCGGATGATGGCGTGGTCGTCGGCCAGTAAAACCTGAATTTTCTGCATTTTCCCCTCACTACCCCTGTTCTGCCGGAATGCGAACTTCGATCCGCGTTCCTTCGCCGGGCGCGGTGATCAGATTGAAGGCGCCACCCAGGATCTGGACGCGTTCCTTCATGCCGATCAGCCCGATGCCTGTCGATTTTCCGGTTTTTTCGTCAAACCCTGCGCCGTCGTCCTGAATTGAGAGTTGCCAGTGGTTTTCAGACAACACGAGCCGGACATCGACATTCTGTGCCCTGGCATGCCGGGCGATATTGGTCAGCGACTCCTGCAGAATGCGAAACAGGGTCGTCGCCGTGGT
>CAIYYE010000613.1 GCA_903930395.1 uncultured beta proteobacterium | reverse complement strand
CTTTTCGCGCTTCGCATTGCTGCATGTTGCCGGCCTTGGCGCAGTCGAAGTTGCGCATCTGCTCATGCAGACACTGGCGGCGTTGCGGGCCGGCGGTACTCTTGCAGGCGTCGCGGGCAGTGGCGCGCGCTTCGCGGTGAGCGGTGCAGGCGGCGGGGTTGGGGGCCTTGTTGCAGTCGCGCGGCGCCCTGGCGCCCGGACCGCCGCCTTGGGCCATGCCATCGCTCATGCCCGGGGCCATGCCGCCACCCATGCCGGGGCCGGGCTGGGCGCTGGCGGGCAGGCAGATCATCGAAGCAACCAAGGCACTGGCGATCATTATCAGACGGGTTTTCATTTTTCGCTCCTTGCGAGTGGGTTCGACTTGATTTTAGGCGTCATGGCGATGATTCCGGCGGCAAGTTGTAAGGGAGTGCAAACAGAGGCCTTGCCAGTTACAAATCGTTACCGGCTGCATGCTATATTGCCGCGCATGAGCGACAAGAACATCGGCGAACATCGCCTGGCACTGAGCGAAGTGCTTGACTGGATGGTGGCGGACAAGCTGGTCGGCCAGGAGGCGGCTGACCTGCTCAAGAGCGAGCGTCGTCTGCATGGGGGCAAGGTGCATCCGCTGATCGTCGTGGCCGATCAGAAATGGCGCAATCCCGAGCCGCCCGCCCGCTTGTTGTCGCTCGAAGTGCTGACCGAATGGCTGGCCAATCGTACCGGCCTCGACTACCAGCATATCGACCCGCTCAAGATCGATTTCACCGGTGTCGCGGAGGTCATGTCGAGCGCCTATGCGGCCCGCTTCGGCATCCTGCCGGTGCAGGTCACGACACGCGAGATCGTCATTGCGACGGCCGAGCCTTTTGTTCGCGAATGGGTCGAGGAGTTGCAGACCATCCTGCGCAAGCAGATTCGCCGGGTCATGGCCAATCCTGAGGACATCAGCCGCTACCTCGTCGAGTTCTTCAACCTCGCCAAGTCGGTCAAAAAGGCCGCCGCCAAGGGCGAGGTGACGTCCGGCTTGTCGAGCTTCGAGCAACTGGTCGAGCTGGGCAAGGCCAACAAGCAGTTCGATGCCAACGACCAGCATATCGTCCATATCGTCGACTGGCTGTGGCAGTACGCTTTCGATCAGCGCGCTTCCGATATCCACATCGAGCCGCGGCGCGATCTCGGCATCGTCCGCTTCCGCATCGATGGCGTGCTGCATCAGGTCTACCAGATTCCGATGGCGGTCATGAACGCCATGACCAGCCGTATCAAGCTGCTTGGCCGCATGGACGTCATCGAAAAGCGCCGCCCGCAGGACGGCCGGATCAAGACGCGGACGCCAGCCGGGCAGGAGGTTGAACTGCGTTTGTCGACGCTGCCGACGGCTTTTGGCGAAAAGCTCGTGATGCGCATTTTCGACCCGGAAGTGCTGGTCCGCGACTTTCGTTCGCTCGGTTTCTCTGATGATGATCAGGTGCGCTGGAAGCAGATGACGGCGACGCCGAACGGCATCATCCTGGTCACCGGCCCGACCGGCTCGGGCAAGACGACCACGCTCTATACGACGCTCAAGCAGTTGGCAACGCCGGAAGTGAATGTCTGCACCATCGAAGACCCGATTGAAATGGTCGAAGCCGCCTTCAACCAGATGCAGGTCCAGCCCGGCATCGAACTCGGCTTCTCCGACGGTGTGCGCGCCCTCATGCGGCAGGACCCGGATATCGTCATGATCGGCGAAATCCGCGATCTCGAAACGGCCGAAATGGCCATTCAGGCGGCGCTCACCGGTCACCTCGTGCTGTCCACGCTGCATACCAACGATGCGCCGTCGGCGATCACCCGCCTGCTCGACCTCGGCGTCCCTGCCTACCTGATCAACTCGACCCTGCTCGGCGTCATGGCCCAGCGCCTGATCCGCACACTTTGTCCGCACTGCAAGAAGGCCGTGCCAATGCGCGAGGATCAGCGCGCTGCCTGGCGCTCGCTCGTTGCCCCATGGAAGTCGGCCGAGCCCAGCCATATCTGGCAGCCGGTCGGTTGTCTGGAATGTCGGATGACTGGCTACAGTGGTCGTGTCGGCATCTACGAACTGCTCATGAACTCGCCTGAGATTCGCCGCCAGATCAAGCCGCTGACGGAAATTCCCAAGTTGCGCGAACAGGCTTTCCGCGAAGGCATGCGCCCCCTGCGCATCTCTGGTGCCCTCAAGGTGGCCCAGGGGCTGACCTCGCTCGAAGAAGTCATCAAGGTCGCCCCGCCCTCGGACGAAGGCTAGGCTGCGGCCAACTCCGCTAAATCCTGCTTCCTCGATCCTAGATCAGGCTCGACTTGCGCTTCACCGCATCAACGTAGGCCATCGCATCCATAGTCCGCCCTTCGCGCTGGGCGCGCCAGATGGTTTCGCCCAGGCAGTCGATCAGGATGTGTTCGGCATCGTGCGGGTCCATGCGGGCGCGCAGTTGATCGAAGGCCATGCGGATGCCCGGCGGTTGGTCGATGCTGACCTGTTCGTGGATGGCGAGGTGCAGCGAGAGGTGGAGAAAGGGATTCATGGCGCCGCCTTCGGGTGTCCATTCCTTTTCGACGGCGGCCTTCGGGTCGCTCAGCAGCGAATGGTATTCCGGGTGGCGAGCGGCGATATCGGCGGCGGTGACTTCGGCGCCGACCAGGGGCAGGCGCTCGATGTGCTTTTTCCAGGCGTCACAAAAGAAGAGGCGGACCTGTTCGCGGGAGGGATTAAACATGGCTACTTTCGAACAATAAGGTGAGTGCGGTGTTGTGGAACAGGCGGTTGTGCCCGGCCAGCGGGGCGATTTGACCGGTGCCGTAGGCGCCGAGCAGGGGTGTGTCGGGGAAGGTGTCGCGGAAGGCGACGAGGTCACGGTCATCGTCGCCGTAGAACAGCGGGCCGCGGCCGATGCAGGAAAACATCAGGGCGAAGCCGGGTGGCTTATGGCCCTTTGCCGCAGAGGCCAGGACCTGACGCATTTCCTGTTCGGCGGCGAGTGGCTGGCGGATGGCCCAGGTGATCGTCTCGCCCTCGTGCAGAGTCTCGGCCAGGGTCAGCGAGCCATCGGCATTGGCTGAGAGCAGGGCGATGCCGGGCGCATCCGGCCGGCGTAGTGCGCAGATCTGGTGCAGCGGCGGGTATTCGCGCAGTTCCGCCGGCAGGGCGCGGCGCAGGCTGTCGAGTGCACTGTGTCCACCCACCCGACGCAAATCGTACGTGATGCACTGCTCGACCGGCTGCGGATCGCCGAGCAGGCGCAATCCGGACGAGCGGAGCAGGCGGCCATGCAGGCCGGGCAGACGAAATTCGGCGCAGCCGTCTTCGTTGCTGCGGCCATGCGCCCAGGTGGCCGCGTCGGCGTCGAGCAGCCCGGCCCTCGCCGCACCATCCTGCCACTCGAAGGGCAGCCGGCCGTGGCCACTGAAGGAAAGCAGTGGTGATTCCGTCACCGGCTTGCCAGGCGGCGTTGCGTAGACGAGGGCGGCAGCGGCTGGCTGGTCAAGTTGCCAACCGACTTCCGTGAACAGGCCGCTGGCCGTCGCGCCGCACACGGCAAGGCAGCCGGCGGCACGCGCTGCGGCGAGGACGGCAGGTTGCGGGTGGCGGCTGAAGTCGCGGCTCAGGAAAAGGATGACGTTGTCGGCCCGCCCCAGCCCGGCCGCCGCCAATGCCGCCTGGACGGCCTCGCGGGCCAGTTCCGGTTCTGCCCGCTGGCCGGCAATGAGCGCACTGGCTGCCTTCATACGCTTTTGCTCTTGTAGGCGCACAGGTCGAGCACGATGCAGCGGCCGCAATCCGGCTGGCGTGCCTTGCAAATATAGCGGCCGTGCAGGATCAGCCAGTGGTGGGCATCTTTTTTGAATGCGTCGGGGGTCACCCGGAGCAGCTTCTTCTCGACTTCCTCGACGGTCTTGCCCGGAGCCAGCCCGGTGCGGTTGCCAAGCCGGAAAATGTGCGTGTCAACGGCAATGGTCGGCTGGCCGAAAGCCGTGTTGAGGACGACATTGGCCGTCTTGCGGCCTACGCCGGGCAGGGCTTCGAGGCTGGCCCGGTCATCGGGTACCTCGCCGTCATGCCGCTCGAGCAACAGGCGGCAGGTGGCGATGACGTTCCTGGCCTTGGTCCGGAACAGGCCTATGGTCTTGATGTAGTCGGTCAGCCCTTCTTCGCCCAGGGCCAGCATGGTGGCCGGCGTCGGTGCCACGGGAAAGAGGCGGACAGTCGCCTTGTTGACCCCGACATCGGTCGCTTGTGCCGACAGGATGACCGCGATCAGCAACTGGAAGGGGGTTGCGTAGTGCAGTTCGGTCGTCGGCGCCGGGTTGGCGTCGCGCAGGCGGGAGTAGAACTGCTCGATATCGGCTTTTTTCACGGCGGGCGGCGAAGGTGGATTGTCAGGCGCGGCTGAATGCGCCATATTGTCGGGAAACAGAAAACAAATTCTACCTGACAGAGAAGGCAGACTCCCATGCCGCGTACAACAGAGGGCAGCAACATAGCCTTGGCGCAGTTGGTTGAAGGTAATCCGGTGGCCACCATCGTCATCGATGACGCGCATCGGGTGACGCACTGGAACCGGGCCTGCGCCGTGCTGACCGGGGTTTCTGCCGCCGGCATGCTGGGCCGCTCCGAGCATTGGCGGGCCTTCTACGACAGCGCAAGGCCGCTGCTCGCCGATCTGGTGGTCGATGGCGCAAGTGTCGACGAGTTCGAGCGCTATTACGATGGCAAATTCAGGCGTTCGGTCTTGCTCGACGATGCCTACGAAGCCGAAGACTTCTTTCCCGATTTCGATGGCGGCCGCTGGCTTTTTTTTACGGCAGCGGCGATACGCAATGCCGCCGGCGACATCATCGGTGCCATTGAAACCCTCCAGGACGTGACTGAAAGGCGCCGCGCCGAGGCTGCCTTGCGCGACAGCGAAGCCTATCTGGCGCAGATCGTCGATGGCTCCTCGGTGGCGACGCTGGTCATCGATGCCGCCCACCGTGTAACGCACTGGAACCGGGCCTGCGAGGTGATGACCGGCACGCTGGCCAGTCACATCATCGGCACCCGCATGCAGTGGAAGGCGTTTTACGCCTCGGAGCGACCGATCATGGCCGATCTGGTCCTCGATGATGCCAGGGAAGATGCGGTAGACCGCCTGTATCACGGACGTTTCAGGCATTCCGTACTGCTCCCGGGCTGCTACGAGGCCGAGGATTTTTTCCCGCATTTCGGTGAAAGCGGGCGCTGGCTGTTTTTTACGGCAGCACCGCTGCGCAATGCCAAAGGCGAGATCGTCGGCGCCATCGAAACCCTGCAGGATGTGAGTGAACGTCGTCGTGCCGAGGAGGCGCTGCGTGAGAGTGAAGAACGCTATCGTTCCCTGAGCCAGACCGATTCGCTGACTGGCCTGTACAACTCCCGCTACCTGCACGAGCGGCTGCCGGGAGAACTCGAGCGGGCGACCCGCTATAGCCGGCCATTGGCCCTGCTGGTGCTTGACTGCGACAATTTCAAGAGCATCAACGATCGCTTTGGGCATCTCGAAGGCGACAAGGTGTTGCAGAACCTGGCTGACGCAATTCGCCACTGCCTGCGTCGTTCCGATAGCGCCTATCGCTATGGTGGAGAGGAATTTGTCGTGCTCATGCCGGAGGCCGATGCGGTCGCTGCCATGGGGCTGGCCGAGCGGCTGCGGATGCTGTTTGCCGAGCAGGCAACGATGGCGCCAAGCGGGGAAAAAATCTGCTGTACCGTCAGTATCGGCGTTTCCTGTCACCGGCCGACCGACACCGAAAGCACACTGATCCGCCGGGCTGACGATGCCAGCTATGTGGCCAAGATGCGCGGCAAGAACTGTGTCGTTCTGGAAGGCTCAGCCGACTGAGTTCAGACCTGGCTTTTATTTTTCCAGCCTGATTTTTCGCGTGGTCCGCAACGGCGACGAAGCGCTGTCGCGGGCGCGCAGCTGACCGCAGCCGCCATCGACATCCTGCCCGGCCGAATTGCGCACCGTCGTCCGGATGCCCTGGGCATGCAGGTAGCGGGTCAGTTCGGTGATTTTCTCGACTGGCGGTCGCCGGTAGGCCAGCGCGGCGGTCGCGTTGTACGGGATGAGGTTCATGATCGCGTACTTGCCGCTGAGCAGGCGGACGATGCCGTCCATTTCTTCCTGGTTGTCGTTGATGCCGTCGAGCAAAGTCCATTGGTACTGGATGGGGTAACTTGTCTTGCGGGCGTAGATTTCGGCCAGTTCGACCAGTTCGGCCGGATCTATGCGCGGCGCCCTGGGCAGCAGTTCAGCCCGCAGGTCGGCGCGCGTTGAATGGAGCGACAGGGCGAGGGCCGGCTTGACCGTTTCCAGCGGCAGGCGCTCGAAAACCCGGTAGTCGCCGACCGTCGAGAAGACCAGGTTCTTGTGCCCGATGCCACCAAAGGTGCCGAGCAGGTCTATGGCTTCGAGGACATTGTCCATGTTGTGCGAAGGCTCACCCATGCCCATGAAGACGACGCGGCTGACCTTGCGCCGGGCGCGGCCGAGGATGACCTGGGCCACCATCTCGCCGCTGCTCACCTGACGCAGCAGGCCGTCGCGGCCGGTCATGCAGAAGGTGCAGCCGACGGCGCAGCCGATCTGCGTCGAGATACACAGACCGTCGCGCGGCAAGAGCACGCTTTCGACGGTCTGGCCATCGGCCAGTTCGACGAGCAGGCGCGACGAGCCATCCTCGCCAGGATGTTCGGAACGAACGCGGGCCAAGGCCGAGAGTTCGTCCTGCAAGCCCGGCAGGGCATGGCGCAGGGCCAGTGGCAGAAAGGTTTCAGGGGGATGGCTGCGCGGCCCGGCATCGAGTGGCTTGCCTTGCGCCCAGGCGCGCATCACGCGGTCGACGTGGCAATCCTTGGCGCCGGTGGCATAGAGGGACTGGCGCAGGGTATCGAGTCGCATGCAGGTGTATTCTCAGGCCCGCAACGGGCGGCCTGACGAAATCAGTGGCAACCGGCCGTGGCGACCGGCGCGGGCGGCTTGAGCTTGGCGCGCTCGGCGGCGCGCGCTTGCATCCAGTTCTTCCAGGCGATCATGCAGCCGAGCAGAATGAAGGCGCCGGGGGGCAGCAGGGCGAGCAGGAACCCGGGATAGCTTTCCGGCAGCACCTGAATCGGCTGCAGGCTGGGAAAAACCATGTCGATGCCGCCGAGGATGGTGCCGCTGCCGAGGAATTCGCGCATGGCGCCGAGCAGGGCCAGGGTCCACAACATGCCGACGCCCATGAAAATACCGTCGAAGGTCGACTGCAAAGGTGGGTTCTTGGCGGCAAAGGCTTCGACGCGGGCGAGCACGATGCAGTTGGTGACGATCAGCGGGATGAAGATGCCGAGCACGAGGTAAAGCTCATGCAGGTTGGCGTTGAAGAGCAGGTCGATGACGGTGACCAGGGCGGCAACGATGAGGATGAAGACCGGAATGCGGATTTCGTGCGGGATGAGATTGCGCAGGCTGGCGATGGCGACGCCCGAGAGCGCCATGACGATGATGGTGGCCAGCGAGAGCATGATGCCGTTGACGGCATTGGTCGTCACGGCGAGCAGGGGGCAGAGGCCGAGAATCTGGACGATGGAGGTGTTCTGCTTCCAGATGCCGTTGCCGGCAATGGTCTTGAATTCGTCACGCGTGATCATTGGGCGGCTCCTTCGGCGAACAGGCGGTCACGGTTGGCTTCGGCCCAGTGTACGGCCTTGAGGACCGCCTTGGCGACGGCGCGGGGGGTGATGGTCGCGCCGGCATGGTAATCGAGGCGACCGCCATCCTTCTTGACCTTCCAGTCCTTGTCGGTGACTTGTGCCAGCGACATGTCGTTGAACTGCGTGATCCACGGCCGGGCCTTGTTCTTGTCCTTCCTGACCTCGATGTAGTCGCCGAGACCCGGTGTTTCCTTGTGCTGCGTGACGCGCACGCCAGCCACCGCACCATTGGCGCGGATGGCGATGATGAGGCGAATCTTGCCGGCGTAGCCATCATTGGCAAGCGCTTCGAAAACGAGGGCGACCGGCTGGCCGTTCTTGCGGGCACGGAATAGCGTACTCGAATCCTTCAGGCCGAGTTCCGGCGTTTCCGGCAGGGCGACGGTGTCTTCGAGCAAGGCGTTGTCGTAGTCGGCGCGGGGCAGCACTTCGTCGACCAGTTTCATTTTTTCTTCGGTGGCCGACGCTTCGATGGATGGTTTGGTCCATAGATAGGCGCCGGAGAGCAGGCCGGTAAAAATGACGACAAAAACGAACAGGGTGACCGCCGTGCGTGCGGCCATGAGCGGGGCGGAAAATTCCTTCGGCGCGCTGGTCATGCCTTGTCCTTCATGCCGAATACCGGGGGCTGGGTGAGCAGGTCGATGACCGGGGCACACAGGTTCATGAGCAGGATGGCAAAGGCGACACCATCCGGATAGCCGCCGAAAACGCGAATGATGTAGGCGAGCAGGCCGGCGCCGGCACCGAAGATCAGCTTGCCGCGGGGCGTCGTGCAGCCGGAAACGGGGTCAGTGGCGATGAAGAAGGCACCGAGCATGGCGCCCCCGGACAACATGTGAAAGAGCGGGCTGGCAAACTGGCTCGGGTTGTAGAGCCAGAGGGCTCCGGAAATGAGGGACAGGGATGCGACGAAAGCGAGCGGCACATGCCATGTGATCAGCTTGCGATGCCATAGCCACAGGCCGCCGAGCAGGTAGCCCGCAGCCACCCATTCCCAGCCCCGACCAGCGAAGTTGCCGTAGATATCCTGGTTGGCCAGCAGGGTGCTGATATCAAAACTGCTATCGCCCAGCTTGAGCGCCGTTTTCATGGCGTCGAGCGGTGTCGCCCCGGTCAGCGTATCGACGCGCGGCGCCCAGCCCAGGATGATGTTCATCTGGTCGATCAGGCCCAGTTGCAGGCCGACGCTGGGCCACTGCGACATCAGCGCCGGGAAGGCGACAATGCAGACGGCGAAGGCAACCATGGCCGGATTAAAGGGGTTCTGGCCCAGCCCGCCATACAGGTGCTTGGCCACGATGACGGCAAAGACGGTGCCGGTGACAACCAGCCACCAGGGCGCCAGCGGCGGAAAAGTCAGGGCGATCAGCCAGGCGGTGACGATGACCGAGCCATCGGTCAGGAAGAGGGAAAGGGGCTTGCCGCGCAGCTTGAGCATCAGCGCTTCGGTCACCAGGGCAGCGACCGTGGTGATGACCAGCTGAACCAGGATGGCCGGGCCAACCAGACTGGCATAGGCGGCGATGCCCGGAATCAGCGCAACACAGACCTGGATCATCACCTGGCTGACGCTGACATCTTTGAGGAGGAAGGGAGCGGGGGCGAACACGTTATTTGGATCCAGGATTCAGGACTTGGGATCGAGTTGGGCGGTCGGCGCTGCCGTCGCCTTTTCGCTGGAGACTCGATCTTCGATCAGGTGGGCGGCGACGCGGCGGGCCTCGATTTCATCGGCAGCTTTTTGCTGATCGGGGGCCAGGTGTTCGGTATTCTTGGGCTGCACAGCCTCGCGTTGCGCCTTGGCACGGGCCATGGCGGCTTCGATGGCGGCGCGTTTTGCGTCCATTTCCGGGGCGGCTGTGGCAACGGCTGCATCGGCGCCGCTTTCTGCTGCCGCCGCAGCGGCTTCGGCAGCTTTCTTGGCCGCCTGGGCAGCGGCGGCCTTGGCCAGCTTTTCTGCCTTGTCGGCCTTTTCGCGTTCCTCGCGCAACTGCTTGAACTCGAAGCGGGCCTTGGCCTGGTCAGAGGCGTTCTTTTCACGTTCGCGCGCCCAGATCTCACTCTTGGCAAAACGGAAATACTGGACCAGCGGGATGCGCGACGGGCAGACGTAGGAGCAGCAACCGCATTCGATGCAGTCGAAGATGTTGTATTCCTGCGTCTTGCCGAAATTCTTGGCGCGCGAGAACCAGTACATTTCGAAGGGTTGCAGTTCGTGCGGGCAGGCCCGGGCGCAGGCGCCACAGCGGATACACGGCATTTCCGGCGCCTTGGGCGGGAACAGCCGGTCGTCATGGGCGATCAGGCAATTGGTCGTCTTGACCACGGGCACCTGCGGGTTGGGGATCAGGAAACCCATCATAGGGCCACCCATCAGGATGCCGTCAGTGTCCGGATGTGGCTGGGCCAGTGCCAGCAATTCGCCCATCGGCGTACCGATCAGGACTTCGTAATTGCGCGGTGCGTGGACATTGCCGGTGACGGTCAGAATGCGCGAAATCAGCGGCTCGCCGTGGGCGATGGCACGCCAGGCGCTGTAGGCGGTGCCCACGTTGAAAACCTGAACGCCCATGTCGGCGGTCGAGCGCATCGAGCCCGGTACTTCCTTGCCGGTCAGGACGCGGATCAACTGCTTGGCGCCACCGGCCGGATAAAGCGTCGGCACGGCAACGACGGAAAATGGCTCGTTCAGGGCGTCGACGGCGGCGCGCATGGCGGCGATGGCTTCCGGCTTGTTGTCCTCGATGCCGATGAGCACCTTTTTTGGCTGGAGCAGGTCGCGGAAAACGGCAATGCCGCGCACCACTTCATCGGCGCGTTCGCGCATCAGCAGGTCGTCGCAGGTGATGAAGGGTTCGCACTCTGCGCCGTTGATGATCAGCTCATCCATCGGCACGCCCTTGGTGGGGGTCAGCTTGCCGTGAGCCGGGAAACCGGCGCCACCTAGGCCGACGATGCCGCATTGCTGCAGGTGATGGAAGACGTCGGCCGGCGCTGCCGCATTGTGATCGATAGGGGTGCGGGCGATCCACTCATCCTTGCCGTCCGGTTCGATGACCACGCACAGCGAGTCGAGGCCGGATGGGTGGGGGCGGACATGCATGGCCACTTCGACCACGGTGCCCGAGGTCGGCGCGTGGACGGCAGCCGAGATCCAGCCGTCGGCCTCGCCGATCATCTGGCCCTTGAGGACATGATCCCCGGCCGCCACGATAGGCCGCGGCGTGCCGCCGATACTCTGGTGCAAGGGCATGACCAGACGCGAAGGCATGGGCGCCTGGGCAATCGGCAGGTGGTTCGATTGCAGCTTGTTGCTGGGCGGCTTGACGCCACCCTTGAACTTGAAGAGATCCATCAGCATCAGGCAGCTTCCTTTATGGCTGCGGCCTTGTCGGCCGCTACCACCTGCATTGCAACAACCGGGTATTTCCACTTCCAGTTGTCGATGGTTTCGGGGATGACCGCCATGTGGATGCATTCGACCGGGCAGGGCGGCAGGCAGAGTTCGCAGCCGGTACATTGCTGGGCGATGATGGTGTGCATCTGCTTGGCCGCGCCGACGATGGCGTCGACCGGGCAGGACTGGATGCACAGCGTGCAGCCGATGCAGGTGTTCTCGTCGATGATGGCGATCTGCTTCGGTTTTTCTTCGGCATCGAGCGGCTTGACTTCACGGCCGAGCAGATCGGCCAGGCGCTGAACGCCTTCGCTGCCGCCGGGCGGGCACTTGTTGATTTCTTCGCCATTGACGATGGCCTCGGCATAGGGCTTGCAGCCAGGAAAGCCACACTGGCCGCATTGCGTCTGGGGCAGGATGGCCTCGACCTTTTCGACCAGTGGATCGCCTTCGACCTTGAACTTGATCGAGGCAAAGCCGAGGAGGGCGCCGAGGACGACGGCGCCGAGGGCCATGATGGCTATGGCGAGGAGGATGTCCATTATTGGTACTTGTCCAGGCCGGCAAAGCCCATGAAGGCCAGCGCCATCAAACCGGCGGTGACCATGGCAATGGCGACGCCGCGGAAATGGAGGGGGACGTCGGCCCCTTCGATCCGTTCGCGGATGCCGGCGAAGAGAAGCAGCACCAGAGAGAAGCCCAGAGCGCTACCGGCACCGAACAACAGCGAATCGACGAAGTTGTAGCCGTTCGAGATATTGAGCAGCGGCACGCCGAGCACGGCGCAGTTGGTGGTGATCAGCGGCAGGTAGATGCCCAGCGTCTGTTGCAGCGTCGGCGAGGTCTTGGCAATGACCATTTCGGTGAGCTGGACGATGGCGGCAATGGTGACGATGAAGGACAGCGTGCGCAGGTACTCAAGCCCGAACGGCATCAACAGATAATGGTCGATGATGTAGCTGGCGCCGGTTGCCATGGTCAGCACGAAGGTCGTGGCGGCGCCCATGCCATAAGCAGTCTCCAGTTTCTTGGAAACGCCCATGAAGGGGCAAAGACCGAGGATCTTCACCAGGACGACGTTGTTAACCAGTACTGCGCCGACGAGGATGAATAAGTAGTGGCTCATAAATTGGGCAGGCTTGAGGCGCGTATTATCGGGCTTTGTTGCAGTGCAAACAACCGCGCGTGGCGAATGGATTTATGAGGATTTCCGCATGACATGGGCCAGGGTTTCCGCCACTTCGGCCACCAGCTCGGGGCCGCGGTAGATGAAACCGCTGTAGAACTGCACCAGGCTTGCGCCGGCACGGATTTTCTCGGCCGCATCCTCGCCGCCCAAGATGCCGCCGACGCCGATGATGGGCAGTTCGCCGGCCAGGGCGATCGACAGCTTTTTCTGCACAGCGGTCGATTTCTCGAAAACCGGTTTGCCCGAAAGGCCGCCTGCTTCAGCGCCATTCGGCAGATCTTCGACACCGTCGCGTGACAATGTCGTGTTGGTCGCGATGACGCCATCGAAGCGATGCCGACGCAGGGCGTCGGCAATGGCGGTGATCTGCTCGTCGTCGAGGTCGGGAGCGATTTTCAGCGCCATCGGGACATATTTGCCGTACTGGTCAGCCAGTTGCAGCTGTCGGGCCTTGAGTTGCGCCAGCAGGTCGTCGAGCGCCTCGTCCTTCTGCAGTTCGCGCAAATTCTTGGTGTTGGGCGACGAAATATTGACGGTCACGTAGCTGGCGTCGTTGTAGACCTTGTCGAGACAGATCAGGTAATCGTCGGCGGCCTTTTCGATTGGTGTCGTCGCATTCTTGCCGATGTTGATG